>CAUPUT010000005.1:0-22808 GCA_963514615.1 uncultured Treponema sp. | reverse complement strand
TTATATGTATGCGGTACCGACGAATACGGTACGGCAACCGAAACAAAGGCCCTTGAAGAAGGGAAAACGCCGCGCGAATTGTGCGACTACTACCATGCGATCCACCGCGATATTTATCATTGGTTCAATATTGCGTTTGACTACTTTGGGCGTACCTCCACACCTCAGCAAACGGAGATTGTGCAGGGGATTTTTAACGATATTGAAAAAAACGGCTTTATAAAAGAACATTCGATGGAACAGCTCCATTGTGCACACTGTAACCGCTTTTTGGCAGACCGCTATGTACGCGGCACCTGCCCCCACTGCGGATACGAAGACGCGCGCGGCGATCAGTGTGAAGCCTGCGGCAAGCTGTTGGAACCGACCGAGCTGAAAGCTCCCCGCTGTTCAACCTGCGGTGCTGCTCCGGAGCCGCGCAGTACCAAGCACCTCTACATCGATTTGCCGGGCATCGTGCCGCAGTATGAACCGTGGATGCAGAAAGCGAGCGTAGAAGGGCAGTGGAGCAACAACGCCGTGCAGATGACCAAGGGTTGGCTGCGCGACGGTTTACAGGAACGCGCCATCACCCGCGACCTTAAATGGGGAATCCCCGTTCCGAAAGCGGGCTTTGAAGATAAGGTGTTCTACGTTTGGTTCGATGCCCCGATCGGGTATATCTCAATTACAAAATGCTTTACCGATTTAATCGGCACCGATTGGAAAACCTGGTGGCTTGAGCAAAACGACATCGAGCTGTTCCAGTTCATCGGAAAAGACAATATCCCCTTCCATACGGTGATTTTCCCCAGCTCGCTCATTGCATCGGGGAAGGATTGGGTAAAGCTCCATCATATTTCAAGCAGCGAGTACCTCAACTACGAGTCCGGCAAGTTTTCCAAATCGAAGGGAATTGGCGTGTTCGGCTCCGATGCAAAGGATTCGGGGATTCCGGCGGATATGTGGCGTTTCTATATCTTCTATAACCGCCCCGAAAAGAACGATGCCCTGTTTACGTGGAAGGATTTTCAGGAGCGTGTAAACAGCGAGCTGGTCGGGAACCTGTGTAATCTGATAAACCGGACGCTCACCTTTGTGTCGCGCTATTATGACGGCGTTATCCCGCAGCGGGATGGTCTCACTTCTTCCCGGGAAGATATCCGCGCGGTAACGGAAGGCTTGCGTGCTGCAGCAAAGTACGGCATTGAAAAAATCACCGCACTGCTTGAAGAAGCGGAACTGCGTGATGCTTTCCACGAGTTGTTTGCGCTTTCCTCCGTTGCCAACAAAGCGTTTCAGGACGGAGAGCCGTGGAAAAACCGCGAGGCTGATCCCGAAAAAGCGGAAGCGCTCCTCTTTGAACTGTGCTATTTAATCAAGGATTTACTGATAGTGATGCACCCGTATATGCCGGAATACGCCGATGCGGTTGCTTCGTTCTTAGGTATCAAGATATGGTCGGGCAATGTCTTTGACTGGGAACATCCCGTGCAGCCCCGTCCCGAAAATGCCCTTGCGTGGGAAAACCTCTTGGAGCGGAGCGGTTTGGAGCGGGTTCAAAAGCCTGCAATCATCTTTAAAACGCTGGAAAACGATGCGATTGCAGCGTATCGCGAACGCTATGCAGGAAGTCAGAAAGAACGCGCCGCGCAAGCCGGAAAACAGGCTGCGGGAAAGCAAGCCGCCGGAACGCAGAGCGAAAAAAAACAGCAGAATGCAGGAGGTAAAAATACCTCCGGAAATGCCGCTCAAAAATTGCCGGAAAAGCAGAAAGCCAAGCCGGAATGGGCGGATATTCCTCCCGAAAAGCTGTTTACCGATTATATTTCGTTAAAAACCGCGAAAATCATTTCTGTGGAAAAACACCCCGATGCGGATAAGCTCTTTGTGGAAACCATCGATGACGGCTCGGAAGGCGGGCGGGTTATCCTGTCCGGCTTAGCGCCGTATTTTGCTCCGGAAGAGCTTGTCGGTGCGGATATTATTCTTGCAGAAAACTTAAAGCCGCGGAAAATGCGCGGAATTGAATCGAAGGGAATGCTCTTAGCGTCCCATTATACGGATGCAGACGGAACCGAGCGAGTTGAGCTGGTCGGTATGCCCGGTGCGGCTGCCGGTACACCGGTAACACTGGAGGGCGCCGAAGCAGCTGCGGCGCAGGGACAGCAATCACCTGTTGCGGATTCGGATTCTTGCGTTCAAGCCGCAGATACGAAAGTATGTGGAGCCGCGGTACGGAAACCGCAAGTCATCGATGCGGAACTGTTCTTTGCAGTGCCCTTTACAATCGAGGATTTCCGCGTATGCGCTGCGGGAAAACAGCTTTTGGTAAACGGCAAGCCGCTCGTCATGAAGCACGTGAAAGTCGGCACGGTACAGTAATGAGGGAAACCTCTAAAAACTGATTCGAAGGGACACGGGGATGTCCCAAAAGTTGGTTACTTTTGGAACATCCCCGACAAGTTTAAAATTAAGTCTTTATACAGCAACGACTTAATTTTAAACATCGCATCTAAATCTAAGGAAGCTGTCCAAAAACTGTTTTGCAATCCGCTTTAGCGGATATAATGAATAATTTCCTTACAGAAAAAGCCGATAGGCTTTCAGTTTTTAGACAGCCTCGTGCCCTTAGTCATTATGGATTAATATCGCCCCTTACCGCTCGCTGCGAGCATCCGTCTTATAGAGTCTGCCCGGTACCACCGCCCTAATCGAATTATCGTACATTGCTTGCGCATGGATAGCCGGTATAAAATACTCTCCTTTATAGGCAACCGTCGCATAGAACTTGTAGGTTATCGAATCCCTACGCGCTAAATCAAAGTAGGTGTACACAACATCGTCCCGTATATCCTGATAGTCGAAAGAATCCGAACCGTCGCTGCTGTCCAAGGCTATCCGGTCGTTACTGATTTCCCAGCAGGTTGGAATCGGGAACGTCAGCGCGATATTTTCGATCTTCTTCGATGTTTGGTTCGCGACAAGAATTTTTATGACGAATGAATCCCCTACCTTCAAATTGGTAGGAGAAATCATGTATCCGTCGGAATCGAAGTACGAAACATCAAGGTCGATATTTTCATTCTGCCGCTGTTCCGTTCCCGGTATGGACATGCCTTCTGCGGTTAAAATGCCGTAGAGGATCGCTTTTCCGGTGTTCGTTACTTCGATGGTCTGTTTGTCCGCCGTTCCCGCAGGCAAGGTTTCGATAATAGAGGCGTTTTTAAGCTGTCCCTGTCGCGCCGCGCCGTTCGCCGTAACGGTATAGCTGCACGAGGCTGCATCGCGGTTTTTGTAATAGGGTAAAAGCGAGAATAGGAGCCATGCGGTCTCTTGTGTACTGCACCAATCATCGGAGGAAAGTACGGATGCAACCTCGCGGGCTGCTTTCGCTGCCTTTACCTCATCTTGCAGCAGTGTACATACCATCAAATAGAGCGCCTGTGTGCGAGTGGATGAACCGAAAGAGCCGCCGGTATACCGGTAGGATGTCTCCTTTTTAGCCAACGCGCTCAATGCATCGGCGAATAAGTCTTCCGCCGTATCTTTCCGGCCGGCAAGTGAGTATGCAGCTGCCAATAGCAGCGAACCGGAAGCATCAAGCCGTTCATTTTTTAGCCGATTCATCGCACCGATATTCGGGCTGTCTGCAAGTGCAAGCGTGAATAGCCGGTACGCCTGTATTTCGGCCGAATCATCATTATAGGATTCCCACTCCGCCGCCGAGGACGCGAGCCATGAGGTCAACGGTTTTTTAATCGAATCGGGTACCGCATAGCCCTGTTTCTGCGCCTCGGTTAAGAAATGAAGTGCATAGCTTGATCCCCATGCAGAAGGCGTACTGTTGCCCGGCCAGTATGCGAAAGCTCCCGATGCAGTCTGATACTGAGGATAGCGTTCGATAACCGATTGGATATGCTTTTGAATGCGCGTCTTTTCTTGCGGCGACAGTTGTACAAAGTCTGCAAGATAAAGCTGGGGGAAGCCTCCTGAGGTAATTTGTTCGATACATCCGTGCGGATACTTGATGAGGTATTCAAGCCGGCTTGCTAAATTGAGCGCCGGTATGGAAGAAAGCTCCATCGAAAGTGTTGTCGAACTGACTTCTCCCGGACTTTGCACGCTCACAATCGTTTTCTCCGAAGGTTTCAGCGTAAACTGCGTACGGTAGGTAACGGGAATACCGCGCGCTTGCACCTCTACCGGCGTTATGGATTGAGCAAAACCTTTGTCCGTTTTTACGGCGGCGGTGAAGTCGGCTGTACCGGCCGCTTCCGTTTTTACCGTGAACGTAACAGTCATATCCGAAGATGCGGGAACCTTTACGGTTTTTTCAGCGTTAAAGGACGGAATGGCGCCTTTTGTATTCAACGTGATTTTTGCGTTTTGTACGGAATCCGTGCCGTTGAATACCGTAACCGGTACCTCAATCCGTTCGTTGACACCGAGTGTGCGGGGGAGCGCTGCCTGTATCATAAGATCGGCCTTTACGGGAACGGTCTTTTCCGCAATACCGTAAGCGCCGTTAAAGCCTGCAACCGCAATCGCCCGCACAGCTCCGACATACTCAGGCATATCGAACGAAAGCTGCTTTTTTTCACCGGCAGCGATCGTAAAGGGGCCGAGGTATTGCACCACCGGTTTAAACCGATTGTTGCCCCGTTCGCGGTTATCGGCAAGGTCTTCGGAACCGCCGATTGCAAGCAGCGTTTCCAGTTTTCCGCTGTAGGCGTTCATAACGTATTTGTATAAATCCCAGCTCGAAAGCTGCGATGCTTCTTTCTTATAGAATTCGCGTCTCAGCTCCGGTCCGTGATAGTTCGTTAATCCCAAAAGTCCTTCATCGACAACGGCCAGCGTGAACGTCATCGGTTTTCCGTTTTGTTCGGATACGGAGATAACCGCTTTTTCGTTGGGCGCATAGACAGCGGGCGCGGTAATCACCGGATTGAGTTTCGTGGCAGGATTATCGACCATCACCGGTACGATACCGTAAAGGCGGATCGGCAAACTGTTCGCCGTTTGCAAGTGTTGCTGCAATACCGTGATATGCACGTACACATTCGGCGCCATCGCTTCCGTCAATTTCAGTTTATACACCGTGGTATCTTTGGCGGTTTCGAGCCAATCCTGTTTGAGAATTTCGCCGTTCTTTTCTACCGTAACGAGCGCTCTGTTTCCGGCGCTTGAGGCAAACGAAATAGAAGCGGTTTCGCCCGTGCCATACTGCCGTTTGTCGGTGATGAGCGTAACCATCGCCGCGCTGCCCGAACCGTTTTCTTGAGCGCGTCCCGCCCATCCCGGCCAATCAATATACACAATTTTTGCCGCACTGTGTCCGCGCCGCCCATCGGAGACCGTAACGAGGTACCGTCCCCATGAAGGATACGTTACTTCAAACTGAAAGCTTCCTTTTCCGTTTGAAACCGTTACCGAACCGTTTGCAATTTCCGAGGAAGACCGGCTTGAAACATACGTTGCGTCGGTGAGGGCGTCTTTTTCCCACCACCATTTCCAATCCAATTTATGAATTGTATACGATAGTTCGCCGGAAGGAACCGGCTTACCGTCTTGATCCACCAGCAGCACATCGGCAGTATGCTGAACATCGGTTAAAAGCATTCCCCGTGCGGCATCTCCTTTCGGAAGCCGCAGGCCGACATAGCGGCTGTACGGAGAATACTGGAAGGAGCTTTGCTCGGTTGAAAAGGCTCCTGACGGTTCAAATATGCGGCTGACAAAATGAGCGGTCAGCATACCGGGAACCGGACTATCTTCCCCAGCGGAAAAATATTCGGTGAACTTCGCCTTGGAGGAGCTATTCAGCGTTCCTTCCCAAAGCGTAGAGCGTTCCAGTTCCATTTCCACCGATGGATTGGTAAAACTGAAATCCGAATAGCCGAAATCGTTCGGTGTCGATGTGAAAAATACAGCAACATCTGCATCGTAATTGGGCGTCGGCGCTCCGTGCAGCCATGCCCCCGAAAGCGTAAAAGCATTTTTGCCGCCGGTTAGTATTTTTGTTTCAGGCTCAAGTTTAACCGACAGGCGGTTTGGTACGACCGTTTCAATACGGAGCGGTCGAGTCCATTCCTGTCCGCCGATTTTTACCTTGGCTTGCCAGAGACCGGTTACCGCTCCTGCCGCGGTTTTTGTTTCTACCGGATAAAAGCCGTTTACCGAATGAGTTAGGAGACGCGACTCCGTTACCCGTCCGAGCGGGTCGGAAAGTTCGAAAGAGACCGGAATATCTGCAGGCAGGGTTTTCTGTAAATCCTGCAGCACAAAGGTAAGGTAGAGCGAATCACCCGGCCGCCATACGCCCCGCTCACCGTAGATAAAGCCTTTTACGCCGCCTACGTTTTTTTCCCCGCCGGTTTCAAAATGGCTGGTACTTAATCCCGTACCGGATCCGATCTTTAAATATGAAGTCTGCCCCTTATAACTTGCTGCGATGAATACAGCTTTAGAAGCATCTTCGAATACGGCGGAACCGTTTTTATCCGACTTGAGTTCCGCTTTTTTGGAGCCTACATACGAATAGCAGGTAATTTCCGCCCCGCTGATAGGCTGTGCCGTTTTGATGTCGGCAATGCTGACGTATAGTTTACCGCTCGCAGTTTTTTTCGCCATAATGCCGACATCCGAGATAAGAATATTCCGCTTTATCAAATTCTTACTATTAAAACGAGGGATATAAAAAGCCGGATGATAGGGATTGTCTTTATTTGACCAATAAGTATCCTGTTCATCATAATCCAAATCTTCCCAATAATTCCAGAAACTTTTTTCGTCGGGCGGCAAATCAGCTTCGATTATATCGGGAGGCTGCGGCAGCGAAGCAAACGCTTCATCGGCATCGGAAGGAATACGGTATTTGATATTCTTTTTTCTGAATGAAATGCGTATTTGAAACATCCCATGAGGATATTTTTTTGTGAGCGCCGACACATCAATTCCGCGCGGAATGTATTTATTCTGCATTGAATCGTCCCACTCGAATGAAACATTTTGCGTCCACACCGGCTCACCCACACGGTACAGTTCATCGGTGCCGTCCAATTCGTTTACCTGCAAGAATTGAACAATGTTGTAATCATAAATGGCAAAGGCTTGTATTAAAAGTCCGTTCACGTTTCGTGTTTCAACCGGCAACACCGTACCCTGCGAGGACGGTAAAATAGTTCCGTCGGTCATAAAACGCACGGACGGCAGTTCCCAATTATCCGAAAGAGTGATAATCCGCGCTGCGGCAAGGTAGATACCGTTCGAACTTTTGATCCCGTTTGAAATGCGGATATGTCCGATATTCCGCCAGTTGGAATCGTCATAAATTGTCAGTACGTTACCTCTGACGGATACATTAACATCATCACTCCGCGAACCGTCTTCATTATGCGTCGAAACAAAATCCTGTGCATCTTGAGATGCGTCGAGCATTTGCGAAAAACTTACCAGTATGGTATTCTTTTTTGAAGTATTGATATCGATAATCGAAAATTCGTTTTTCGGCGGAATGGTAAATGATTTTTCACCGGCAAATGCCGCATCCTGTTTTTTCGACAAGCCGAGCTTCCGCCCCTGCCATGAAACCGATAAGCCCCGCGCTCGTTTTTTTATACTGATGTTTTGAATAAAAAATTTCCATACATTTCTCGACGAGCCTTGTTCCCATTGCATTGTGCAAGAGCTTTTAAAAAAGCCTCCCGTTTTTGCCGAAACGCAGTGTCGGATGGTGTCCGCCGTGACGGGAATATCCGTAGTGATGCTGCCGTTAAGAGAATATGCATCCTCATCCTGATTCAGTGTTAACGTATCCAGTGCAACATCGTAGGAAGGCGGATCGGCTAAAAACACATGGCGGTATGTACCCTGTGCCGTCTCTTTTCCGAACATCTTTGCACAGTCTGCCGATAAGATGATTTTACGACCGGAAGGGTAGGGAGCAGACGGAGTAAATACAACCGTTTTGCTATCTTGGAGTTCCCATGTCCCCGTCTGCCGGGGAGAAAACTGCAAAGCCTGTTCAGGTTCGCAGATAACATCGCAGGCAAAGCTGACAGCAATAGGAGCAAGCCTTCCGATATTGGTCGGAGAAATCGCCGTAACGAATTCCTCCGTTCCGCTGTCCGCAGCCGTTTGCCGGTTATCGGTACAGCCGGTAAGGCCTACGGCTGTAAAAATAAAAGCAGCAGCGAGGCACAGTGCCGCGGCAATCGGTACACGTTTCATGTTTTTGACGTCCCGTATAAGTATGCAGGAAAAAAGATTGATATGTTTCATAGTGCGCTTCCTATCGATTTTTAGGCTACATTAAAAAGTTTTAGGTTATATTAACAAACCGAAAATGAATGTTTAATAATAGTGAACCTTTAGCTTTGATAATAAATCAAATCGATACGGTGGTCAATTGCGGGGGTGTCGCATTGTCGCATTTGCTCAATTTCCAAAAGACGAATGATTGACGATATGGTCGTTTTTCTCTTAGAATGGAAGAAAAGGAAGTGAATATGGATGACTGTATTTTTTGTAAAATTATTAAAGGGGAAGTTCCGTGCATGAAAATCTATGAGGATGAACGTACGCTTGTCTTTATGGATATTGCGAAAGATGTCGACGGGCATATGCTCGTTGTTCCCAAAAAGCATGTTACGAATATCTTGGATGCCGATGAAGGAACGCTTCATCATGTGATGGATACGGTAAAAAAAGTTGCAAATCATTGTGTAGCCGACTGCGGATACGAAGGTGTCAATATGCTGAATGCAAATAATCAATGTGCAGGGCAGACGGTCTTTCACCTGCATATACATTTGATTCCGCGGAAATCAGGTGATGCCGTAGCGAGTTTCCCTAAATTCGGCGGCGCCGTACATCCCCTTGAAGAAACCTACAAAAAACTCAAAATGTAAAAGAACAGGGAAACCGCATCGAAAATTTTTACACAAAAAATTTGCAGTATTGACAAAACTCTTATTATATGAATAATGCTTCAAGCATGAGTACCGATGCGGTTACTCTTTGTGCTTATGCAAAGATTAACATTCATCTAAAGGTTCTGACGAAAAGAAAAGACGGCTTCCATAACCTCGAAAGTATTTTTCAGCGTATTTCAATAGCGGATTATCTTTCTCTAGAAAAGTCGAGCGATTCATATGGTTGTACGGTCGAATCCCCTTTGATGCCTTTACCGGTGGACAACACTTTAACCGAAGCATGGAAAGCGTTTTGTAATGTGTCGGATGTTGATACCGGTGTTCGGATGCGGTTGGTAAAAAATCTTCCAGCAGGGAGCGGTTTGGGGGCAGGTTCTTCCGATGCGGCCGCTTTGTTGAAAGCGACAAATGAGCTTTTTGCGATGCCGTTGCGCGATTCCGAGCTTACAACACTTGCCTTACAGGTTGGAAGCGATGTACCGTTCTTTTTAAAAGGTTCGGCAGGAATTGTTACAGGACGGGGGGAAGTCTTTGAACCGATAGAGGCTCGTACTGATTGTTTCGGTATATTGATTTGGCCGGATGTACAGAGCTCGACGAAAGAAGCGTATGGACTGTTGGACGAGCAAAAGGAAGCGCTATCCCATGAGTGTGAAGCGTGGGGATATGAAAAGCTTGTTACGCAGTATATGGCTCCGTTTAAAACATGGCGTTTTGTAAATGATTTTCAGCCGGTGCTTGAGCAGCGCTATCCCATTATCGGTCGTGTGCGTAAGGAACTCTATGAACAGGGAGCGGAATTTGCGCAGATGAGCGGTTCGGGGTCGGCTGTTTTCGGATTGTTTAGTTCTGAAAGTCTTATGGCTTCCGCTTTCCAAGTCTTGGCAAAAAGATGGGGCTGGTGTAAACCGTTTCTTTTACTTGCCTAAGAATACTTTGCGGTGTATAATGATTCTACCGTAAGGAGGGGCATAGTATGACAATCACTGATGTCCAAATTCGGAAGACCGCAGCTGAAGGCAAATTAAAGGCCTATGCAACCGTTACCTTTGATGACTGCTTCGTATTACACAATGTGAAGCTGATTGAAGGAGAAAAGGGCGTTTTTGTTGCAATGCCGAGCCGCAGAACGAAAACCGGTGTGTATAAAGATATTGCACATCCGATAACGCCTGAATTTCGATCGGTATTGCAAGAAAAGATACTTTCCGCATACGAGACTTCTGCTGAAAGTTAAAACCGGTGTTGTGCAGATCGGTTTGTAAAAGATTTTGAAATTGCTGTGCATAACTGCACGGTTTTTTGTAATGGGACGTCGGCAAGTGGTAAGCCAACGGCTTTTGGTGCCGTCATTCCGTAGGTTCGAATCCTACCGTCCCAGTCCGAAGGAGATACCGGTTGTTCCGTTTGGAATAACCGGTGTCAACTTTTGTATGAATGTGAATATAATAAAAAAAGGGGCCTTTCATGCGGAAGGAGCCTCTTGTTTGCTTTATGCGCAAAGGAGTTCCTGATTATGGAAGAGAGAGTTTTGACTGCCTGCCGCCGGACAGGTTTTGGAAAAGCTGCTGCTGCAAAATGCCGTAGAGCCAATCGTTTGCCTGCAGTTATTTATGATCATGCCGGTCATTCGACGGCTATTGATGTCCCTTATCGCGATTTTGAAAAATTATTCAAAACAGTTACAGAAAGTACGCTTATCACCGTCAAGGTTGACGAGAAAGACGAGTTTGAAGTTTTTATCAAAGATTATCAATATGATATTGTAAGTGATAAAGTTTTCCATGCTGATTTCTATGCTGTTGAGCGCGGTCAACTGTTACGTACTAAAATTCAGATTCGGCTTTCCGGATCCCCGGAGGCTTGCCGTCAAGGTGCTGTTTTGGAAACCGGTATTGCAGACCTCGAAGTTGAATGCTTGCCTCGTGACTTACCCGAGCGAATTGTTGTCAATGTTGAAAAGCTTGGTGCTAATGAATCGATTCATGTTCGAGATATTCAAGTACCCAAAGGCGTTAAGGTTTTGACTGATCCTGACTTAGCGGTTGCAATGGTTAAATTTACCAAAGAAGAAGTTCCTGCATCTGCAGAAGAAGCTGCATCTGCAGATGCAGCCGCCCCCGCAGATGCCGCTGCTCCGGAAGCAAAAGCCTAATTTTTTCATTACAGTGCAGGTCTTATACCTGCACTTTTTTTATTTTCACCTCTTGTTTTTTCCTCACGAACGTTTTATGCTCCTCGTTGTATGTATTTTCATCCGCTTGTTGATACCGTGTTAAAAAATATTAAGCCGATTGTCAGGATTGCCTCTTGCCATTTTCTTCTTGCATGCTCAGGTGGTGCGGATTCTACGGCATTATTGCTGGTCTTCCGTCAGCTCCAACAGCAGCTTTCTTGCAAAGTATCGGTCATTACCGTTAATCATAATATCCGCAGCGCGGCAGAAAGTGCAGGCGATTCGGCCTTTGTTGCCGAATTGTGTAATCGCTTTGATCCGCCGATCCCATGCGTTGTTGCAGAAATCCCTACCGGAGACGTTGCTCGCTGCGCAAAAAAACGCTGCCGTGGTACTGAAGATGCGGCGCGAACCCTGCGGTACCGGCTTTTTGAAAAAACAGCAGATTCCGTAAGTGCCGATTTTATCGTAACGGCGCATAACCGAAGCGATGTATACGAAACGGTGTTGATGCGCCTCTTTCAAGGGGGCAGCACGGCGACTTTATCTGCGATGCCGATGCGGCGTGGCCGGTATTTACGCCCGCTTATTACGGTAGAGCGGAGCAGCATAGAAGAGTTCTTACGGCAGCAAGGCATTGTATGGCGTGAGGATGCCACCAATGCGCATGATACCTATCTGCGCAACCGGATTCGACATTATCTAGTGCCGACATTGACTGCAACTTTCGGCGGATGGCAGGCCGGATTGGATAAGACCTTGCAACGGATTGCTGTGGATCGCTCGTTTTGTGAAGAAGCGCTGACCGATGTGCGTGTAGACTTTACCGGTGCGGCCGGCCCGACGGATTGGGAGCAATGTAAGCATGGGGCAATAACCATTCCAGCAGTTTTTTTCGATTCGCTGCATCCTGCGCTGCGAATCAGGCTGCTTGAACAAGGATGCCATCGTCTCCGTATCGGAGAGCGGGTACCGTTGGGAATACTCATGAGGCTTTCGGTTGAATGTGCGCTTAAACCGAAAGCATCGAAAACGCAGGGAATAGCAACTGGGTCGGTCTCATCGGCGGCTTTAGAAGCATCGTCCGCACCGGAAATAGTGGCAATGAGCCGAGAAGAGCAAACGGATACTCACTCACAAGTTGCTGCTGCCGGAGTTTTACGCTTGGAACGCCGCGGCAGCCGGATTCTCCTTTTTGACAATACTGCATATCGTAAGCTTTACGCTCAAAAATCATATTTTCTTACTATCATACAATGCGGCATGTATGCGTATCCGCTCGGACAGTTGGAGGTATATCGGACATCTGCCGGTGTTTTCATACGGGATACAGAGGATAAAAGCACTGGCATAGGGCCTGTTGCCTTACCTCTTTCCGTAAGAGCAAGGCGCAGCGGCGATCGAATTCAAATGAGTTCCGGGAAATTAAAAGAAATAAAAAAAATTTTGAATGAATGGCGTGTTGATTCACTTGCTCGCGAACTTTTGCCGATTATCATAGAGGATAGCTGTGTACCGAAACGTATACGCGCCGTATACGGCAGTCTGCTTGGATATAAGAACTGGTTTGTGGAGGAGTAATAGAATGCTTAAGAATATACAACGAATCCTTTTAATAGAAGCACTGCTTGTGTTTTTGCTGCCTGTTACCGCAGCATATTCGCAAACGGTAGATCGTGAGCTGCAACAGATTAATACCTCGTATGCACTGCAATATTTGCAAAGAGCGGCCGAACTCTATGCCGATGAGAACTATGCAGATGCTCTTGAGTACGTCGAAAAAGGGCTAACCTTTGACGATTCCTTTGCAGACTTCTTTTATCTAAAAGCCCAATGTCTTATTAACTTGAATGGTACGCGTGCTCAGTGCCTTGATGCAGCAGAAACCGCTCTAACTTCGGGATTAAAGTTACGCATATATAACCATGATAATCCGGTGTTACTGCTTGCCCGCCTTTACATCGAAACCAAACATTATAACGAAGCGCTGCAACTTATGAAAACGCTTACATTCCCTTCCGCTGACCGTGATTTTTACCGCGCATCCGCGCTGTACGGTTTAGGACGCGATGCACAAGCTCGGGATGTAATTGAGACGGCGTTGACTCGGTGGAGTTTTGATGTCCGGTTCCCGCGGCTGTTCTTTTTGCAGGAACGGAATAAGCCGATGACTCGTGCGGGGAAAAAGCTCGCCGATTCCCTTTTGCAGCAGCTCTATGTCTGGATCGAACAAGAACCTGCGCTTGCGGTATATGCCGCGCCCTTTGATCCTAATCCGCAGGAAAATAATCGCCGCTTAAAGGTGTATCGTAATATGCACGCAGCGAACGCGCAAAACCTTGATGCACGTATACAGCTTGCGGCAGTGTTAGCCGAGCTGCGGTACGGCGTTATCGATGAAAAAACTGCCGTTGAAGAATTTTTTGCTGTAACAACTGCCGATCATCTGCCGCAAAAGGTGAGTGTTAAAACGTCTCTAATCTCTTTATATTCCGATCAACTGATTGAGTTATGCCGACTGACCGGTACAAATGACGTGAGAAAAGAGATTGGCAAGCGTCTTAAAGTCTTTAGCGGCGTTCTTTTAGAGGATGATAACCATGACGGTATTCCTAGTACGGCTGTTTTCTTTGAGCAAGGGCGTCCCGTATCGGCCTATTTTGATGTAAATCAGGATGAGGTATATGAGTATCAGGCACAGTGTGATTTCGGCGCTCCAAACGTCATCATTACACCGAAAAACGGCTATACCGTTCAGTATGATACCTATCCTGCAATACATTCGATTGTGCAAAGGGCGGAAAAACGGGAGTATATCATGCGTCCGCTTGCGCTTCGGTGGGAGCCGGTTGCTCAGACTGAACTTGATTTGAGACTTCGTGATACCGATGCGGAAGCTCCGGCTTTCTTTACACTGCGGTTACGCAATAACGCTCGTCTTTTGCAAGAACACGATTTTATCTTTTCGGTTTTATACAGTGAAGAACCTGCGCCGGAGGATCAGAACGCCGTGGTGCGGACTCATTTTGAGGATGGTCGGATGATTTCTGCCGAAACAACAAAAGGCTCACAAACCATCGCCTTCAGTCGGTATCGAAACGGTGTTTTGACTCAAAAAGAATATGATTATGACGGTGACGGATTTTTTGAAGTGATGGAGCAGTACGGCAAGCAGGGAGCGCTTGAAAAAATTTCGGTTGATACCAATAAAGATAAGGTATTTGAATATTATGAAGTATATAAAACGGACGGCACCGTCATAAAAAATTGGGATGGAAATGGAGATGGTACGCCGGAAATTCAATACACGCAGTTTCCGTCGGGGAATGCTCAAACGGTCTGGACTCACCGTTATTCGGGCTTGCCGGTATCGATTTATTATAAAGACGGAGCACCTGAGCGGCTAACCATCGGTAGAACGAATGTGTCGTTGATAAAAGATCCTTTATATAACGTATATTGGCTTGGCATGCGCCCTTCTTTTTCGGATACGGTAACCGAACGGCTTATCAGGCTGTTTAATGACGATGATGCCGATGTGGAAGCACGGACAGTGCTGATCGGAAGTTATGAATTATATGCCGTCCGTTCCGGTGGTGCCGTATTCGTTCAGATGCTTACAGCCCCTGTTACGGTAGAGGAGAGAAGGTGAAGCGCCCCTTATTTTTATTATCCGTCCTGTTGATTGCGTTGTTGTGCTTTTACTCCTGCACAACGGTTACGCCGTCTTTTCCCCCAAGTATCGATTATACGGACAGCCGCAGTGTCACGCGGGAGATGGAAGCTGTTCGCAGTCTTATTGAAGAAAAACCGCTTGATGCCCTGCTGCGCGTAAAGCGTTTAATACTGTATACCGAAAATACCGGTGAAACGAACACGCTGTATCAAGAGGTTAAAAGCAGTGTTGAGAAACTGTTCCTGCAGACGATAGAAAACGATAAATGGGAAGAAGCGCTCAAAATATTCCGTTCGCTTACTGCATTAGGGCATCCGCCTGCGCAGTGGAGTGAACAAAAACTCATGTCGGCGCAGCGAAACAAATGGAAAGAAAAAAAATTTGATGCGCTGGTTCAGGATACAGCCGGATTATCCGATGGAGTAAACGATGCACCGTCGTTGGAAACGGTTCGAAAGATGATGAAAGGAACCGTAACGGTGTGGGTTGACCGCGGGATGACGATTGAAAAAGGTTTAGGCAGAGCCGACCGGATGATCGGTTCGGGCTTTTTTATCGACGCTAACGGCTATCTCATTACAAACTATCATGTTATTCAAAGCGAAGTTGATCCAGAATATGAAGGGTTTTCCCGGGTGTACATCAAGCGTGCGGAAAACCCTACGGTACGGATACCGGCAAAGGTAGTCGGCTGGGATACGACATTTGACCTCGCACTTCTTAAAACTGAGATTAATCCTGAAGTGTATTTTCAGCTTGGATCTTCGGAAGATTTAAATATCGGCACCAAAATATATGCGATCGGTTCTCCCGCCGGTTTGGAACAGACGCTGACCTCCGGTATCGTGTCGGCGCAAAATCGGCGTCTTCTGTCTTTAGGTAGCGTATTGCAGATTGATGCGCCCGTTAATCACGGTAGCTCAGGCGGGCCGATTATCGACGAGGCGGGTAGGGTACAAGCGATTGTGTTTGCCGGTCTTGAACGCAACGAAGGTTTAAACTTTGCAATACCGGTGGAATTGCTGCGCCTTATCCTCCCTCAGCTCTATGCAGGCGGTGAAACCGTTCATGCATGGATGTCCTGCTATGGAGTTTCCGTAAAGGAATCGCCGCAGCAGGCGGCCGGAACGGAACTTGTCTATGCAGTGCCGGGGTCATCCGCGTCTGCGATTCCTGCCGGTGCTCTGATTACCCATCTGAACGGGAAAGCTGTTCCCGGTTTGGAACCACTGCAGGCCGAACTGATGCGGTTAAGCGCCGGTACGATTGTTAAACTTTCAGGTTATGCGCCCATGTCTGCCCCTATTACGAATGAAGCTTATGCTTCCGGTTCGGACGCCGATACAAACAGCAGAGCCGACAACGCAATGAAAAGAACCGGTGAGGCTGCCGACAGTGGTGTCGAAACGCAGCAACGTGAACGCAGTTGGGATAAAATACGGCAGGATTGGTACGTACAGCTGGAAGTTCGGCCTAAACAGCCTGCCGAACTGGTGTACCGTAAAGACAGTCGTGCGCGGGCTATGCTGCCGCTGTACGGTATCTATCTTGAAAGTGCAGGCGGAAAAAAATCCTTTCGGATAACGGATGTTGTTCCCGGCAGTTATGCCGATGAAACCGGTTTCTCTGCCGGAGACTACCTTGAAATCCGCACGATGGAAATTCAAAAAGCTCAAGAGGCTGTGTACACCCAGATTTATACGAAGCGGCGGAAGTCCGCCTATCTCGATACGTTCATCGATATTTGGGCATACCTAGACAACCCATCATACTTTTAGAAATAAAAGCAATCGTATCTTTTGAAAATATACGGCGCATCTGCGCCAAAACTATACATCCATGTATAGTTTTGGCTGCGAGTTTCGGCGATGCCGAAACATCGCTTCTGATCATCACAAGCGACATCCATGCCGCTGCTGAAGAAAACAGTCCTCAACGTATCATTTCCGCCATGGATGGCGGTGGTTCTCGTCAGTAGCGTGTTTGCCTTGCAAACACGCAGTTCAAAAATATACACGGATGTATATTTTTGAACGTGCCTGCGGGTATTTTTTGTGCGCTCCCTGTATCTGCAGCGTCTATTTTCAAAAGGGTCCGTTCTTCGCAGTAACTTCATTTCTTCTGCAGGGGTGCTAAAAAACAGTCTGATGCGTTTTCCTTAGTCTGCTACGTACTGTTTATAGTCCCCGTAGCCGGCGGCATCCATTTCTTCGTACGGAATAAATCGCAACGAAGCACCGTTGATGCAATAGCGTAAACCCGTTTTATCCTGCGGTCCGTCGTTAAAAACATGACCTAAATGCGCGCCGCCGGTTTTTGAGGTAACTTCAACTCTATTCATACCGTGGCTGCCGTCTGGCGTGAAATCAACTGCCTGCGAGGTAATCGGTTTGGTAAAACTCGGCCATCCGCAGCCTGCATCGTATTTATCGCTCGAAGAAAAAAGCGGTTTTCCCGTAACGATGTCGACATAAATGCCTTTCCCGTCGAACTTATCGTATTCGCTGGTAAAGGGTCGTTCGGTTGCTTTCTCCTGCGTTACACTGTATTGCAGCGGCGTCAGTTGTTCCTTGATCTTCTTTGCATCAGGTGTTTGGAATTTTGCTTCATCGTGGAGCGGTACTGAGGCGAGGTTTAAGTTGATATGGCAGTATCCGTTAGGATTTTTTTCAAGGTAATCTTGATGATAATCTTCCGCCAATACAAAGTTCCGCAGCGGCTCCGTTTCTACCGCAATCGGACGTGCATACTTTGCCTGCATCCGTTTTAAAAAAGCTTGAATAACCGGCACATCTTTCTTGTCAGTGTAGTAAATGCCCGTGCGGTACTGTCTGCCGACATCATTTCCCTGTTTATTTACGGAAAGCGGGTCAATGATGCGGAAATAGTGTTCCAACAGCTCTTCGAGTGCGACAACGCCGGTGTTGTATCTTATCTTGACTGTTTCGGCATGGTCGGTGCCGTGTATTTGCTGATAATTCGTCGTATCGGTTGTGCCGTTTGCATATCCTGTATCGGTTTCAACGACACCTGTAATGCGGCGAAAATAACCTTCGACACCCCAAAAACAGCCTCCGGCCAAGTAAATTTCCTTTGTGTTCCCTGCCGTTACCATAGATGAACCTCCGTTCTCGATAGTTTGCGTTGGGCGGGTGTTGCTTCTATTCTGTGGTTTATGTCTTTCTCCTGCCTGTGCTTTCACGCAACTGCAGAGCGTCAGGACAATCCAAAGCGACACCGCTAAATGAATACGTTTGTAAATCATAATTTTTTAGCTCCTTGTTATATTCGATTGAACATATCCGTTCGGAAGATCGGTATGACCTACCAAAAGGCAGTCTTATAGTGAACAAAAAGCCGTAATATTGAGTTACAAATTCGTAATTATTCTTGTTTTTTTTCCAGTGATTTTAAAGCATTGAGTGCCGCTTTGGAATCTTGCTGCGCAACAGCGATAAGCTCGATAATATGCGGGTATTTCGCCAAAAAGTCTCCCCATTTTGTCAGCCGATCTATCTGGAATTGTTCGGAGGCAGAGTATTGCGCTTCTTTTGCTGCTGTTTCCGCCAAAAGCATTTCGCGCTGCTGTTCGTATGTGTTATATGCTTGCTCCGCGATCTTATAGGTATGGATATCCGGGATAGCAAGTTTTGTTAACGTAACGGCTTCTACTGAG
Organism: uncultured Treponema sp.; assembly: GCA_963514615.1. Classification (GTDB taxonomy): domain Bacteria; phylum Spirochaetota; class Spirochaetia; order Treponematales; family Treponemataceae; genus Treponema. Next base: position 4,362 of record CAUPUT010000005.1, on the reverse strand, counting down.
AAGTCTTGACCCGCTGTTTTTGCAAGTTCGCCTTTAATCTTTTCCGAAAGTATATGATAGTCCGTTTTTATCTGTTGATATTCATAAGAATTGTCGATTAATTCCGAAACATATCGATACATAATCGTTTGCAGCATTGCTTGTATATGCGAATCGATATACGATTCAAGTGCTTCTTGCGTTTGAATCGTATTTTTTTCTACAATCGATACCAGCCGTTCGGATTTCAGTGTAACGAGGGCGTCCATGCCGAAGCCCCAAGAAAAATCATCTTTTGTATTCAATACTTTGGCATACCGGTCTGCAGACGGGAGTGTACCGTCTGCCATATAATTTACTTGCCGCGGTGTAAGATCAAATACCAGTATCTGAGCATTTGTGGGGACAAGCCGCTCCCACCGCCATGTAAAGTTTCCGGGCATAATCGCTTGGGGATAGTATCCGCCGGACTTTGACAGCATGACACCGTATTTTCCTGCCGGAACGAAGAATTGCGTCCATCCGAAGAAGAATACCGCTGCCGCACACGCGAGTACAATCAGTGTAATAATAATCAATTTACGAAATGCTTTCATAATTTCATCCTCTCATAGTTTGCTGCAATTTGTAGATTTTCCAAACGCTAGACTTTAAACTTGCCGACTTCTTCCGTTAAATTTTCAATGCTCCGTTTATTCTTCTGCGTTATCTCATTTACTTCTTGAACGGCATTATTGATCTGGCTTGCTCCTGCGGCCATTTCGTTCATACCATCGGTAATGATGCGTGTAAGATCATCCAGCTTCCGCATTTCCTCTGCAACGCTTTCTCCGCCCTTCAGCATCTCCTCCGAACTTGCTTGTACCTCCGTGGTTACCATATTGATATTTTTAATAGCGGTCAGTACTTCTTTGCTTCCGTTTTCTTGTTCGCGCATCGCATGGGTGAGCATATTGCTCATCTCCTTTACTTGCTCTGCTAAATGAAAAATGGCATTGAATTTGTCCTCTACGGTCTTGGAAGATGCCGATAATGTTTCGATTTCCCCGCTGAGCGTTTTAAGCGTTGCCGTTATGGTCTTTCCTTGCATGGCTGAATCTTCCGCTAATTTTCTAATTTCATCCGCAACAACGGCAAAACCTTTTCCTGCTTCACCGGCATGTGCGGCTTCGATAGCGGCATTCATCGCAAGCAGGTTTGTTTGAGATGCAATATGCTGAATAACACTGGAGGCTTCCATCAGCGAACCGGATTCTTCGGCGATTTTTTGCGTTACGGCATTCGAGGTTACGAGCGTTGCTTTACCGTCATCGGTTGCGCTTGCGAGGCTTTTTACCGCTCCGTTTGTTTTTTCGAGCGTACCGGTAATAGACGCAATATTCGCTACCATTTGTTCAATCGAAGATGACGACTGCGCGACGCCGCTTGCCTGCGTTTGGATACTGCCGTTGAGCTGCTTAATGGTACGGATAATTTCCTCGACGGTTGCCGCCGTTTCGGTAACGCTTGCCGACTGCGTGAGCGCTTGTTGTTTAACGCCTTCGATATTGGCGCTGATTTCGTGCACGGATTCCGCTGTTTCTACCATATTGTGCGCAAGTTCATTACCAATGGCTTCCATTGCGGAACTGTTTGCTCCAATCGACTGTATCGTATGTCCGATTTTTTCAATTGTTTGGTTAAAGTATTCAGCCATATCGGTAACTTCATCATTTCCCGTAACCGGCAGTCTGACCGTTAAATTTCCTTCACCTTGCGAGATGTCTTTTAACGCATAGACCGCTGTCTGAACAGGATTTACCAGTTTGAGGGCAACAAAATAGACGATGATAATCGACACAATCAAGATACAGATACCGATGGTCATCATTGTGATACTCATCGAATTAACTGCCCCCATAAATTCGTGATAGGGTGCATTAATAATAATCGTCCATCCTGTTATGCTGCTTTTTGCATACGAGGCTATTTTTGAAATTCCTTTATATTCATAGTACCCGATAGCGGGCGTTTGCGCTTGTAATGCAACTTGCTCAAATACGCCGAGGCTGGTAACAGTTGGATCGGTTTTCCCCGATTCGGAGGCGTTAAAAAGCGTTTCCACCAAGGAAGCGTCTCTATCTGCGATAGTTGTTCCCGTTGAGCCGATAATATAACAGATGCCGCTTTTACCGACGATAATATCTTCGATATTTTTTGAAAGGAGCAGTCCGTTGACATCGGCCGAAAGAACGCTGTGCACGGTATGATTTTCATCGAATATCGGCACTGCGAGCGTTATGACGAGCGTTCCTTTTGCACGCTCTCTATACGGCTCGGAAATAAAAGGTGTTCCCGAAAGTGCGGTCTGGAACCATTTTCTGTCGCTTACTTGAACGGTATTTCCTACATAATAGAATGTGCCGTCGGGAGCGGTTATATCCAATTCAATGATCTTGCTGTTTGCAGCAGCTTCTTTTTCTAAAAGAACCACTCGTTCTTGATATGAATATGCGGGATCCGTTAAAAACGGCATACGCGCGATACCGTTAAGCAATTGAAAGAGTGCGGTTATTCTACCGTCAATAATTTCTGCAACGTCTGCTGCCTTGTCCGTTAAATGTGTTTCGACTTTTTCGGTTACGGCTTTGCGTGCAATACGGATTGCGAGTACCGCTTCGGTAACTCCGGCAACTACCACTAAAAGACCGAAAATAAGGATGAGTTTATAGCGGATGGAAAACCGTTTCGGCGTTGTTTTTTTCATAATGCTAAGGCTCCTTTCCAAACATGGGCGTAGTTCAGTGTTTAGTACGGAGGGTTTCATACCCGCCGGTTTCATACCCGCCGTACTCGGCAACGCTCTGCGCCGTAATAAAGGGTATGAAAGCCGACTGCAACCGTATCGAATATATTCTAGTCTTTTTGTTTATAACTGTCTATCTGGTTGTTTCGATGTTAATAGTCGTATCAGCGATATTTAAAGTTGATTTACCGTGTGGAACAACCGTCATCTGCGGCGGTAGAGAAGCGTCGGGGTATTAATCTCTTTGCATGAATAACCTTACAGACAAGAAAGCCAATCTTTTTGTGCTTGTTTCAAACCCGTCCATACAAAGCCACGAAAACCGAGTTTCTGCGCCGCAGCAATGTTTCGTTCGAGGTCATCGAAAAAAACGGCTTCATCTGCACGGATGCCTAAACCTTCAAGGCACTTGCGGTAAATTTCAGGTTCGGGTTTTATCAGATGCAACCGGCATGAAAAACATGCATAATCGGCGGCAACAAACGGAGGAATTTCTTTTTCATATCGATCTAAAAATTGATACGGCATATTTGAAAGAATCCCCAGTTTGAATCCTTGTTTTTGAATGCTCACCGCCCAATCGCATATTTCTTTATTTAAACCCCGCCAATAGGCTAAATCAATATCTACCATTTTTTTCAACAATCCGGCGTCTTTAGCGATTTCTTTATAACCGTTATGTTGCAGTAAGCGGCTATACATTTCCTCACCGCTGATGGTGCCGCGGTCAAAATCGCTGCGGTGTGTACTGTAAAGATTCCCGAAAGCTTGTATCGGGATACCGGTTTCGGCAGCCAGTGCCGCATCGATAGCTTCCGTATTGGTTAAAGAAATTACATTACCATAGTCCAAAATCAGCGCTTTAATCATAAAAATCTCCCATAATATTACCGAGTTCTTCATCCCCTTCGGCAGTTTTAAGTGGTCGGAACTTAATTGGTCAGTAAGTAGATACTCTCTTCAATCAAATTGAAAAAACATGCCTTTTGAAACTCGGAGATTTCTGCGGCTGCAAAGGTATCACTGAAAATCTCCTCGGTTTCTTTCATCAATGCGCCGACGCTGCGCCGGTCTATGGGGAGCCCCTTTCCGGTTAGCAGGTTTTCAAACTCTTTGCTTTTTATCAGCTGAGTACCGCCGAGCAGCAGTTTAACATCGGAAAGCAGGTTTTTCTGCGTACGGGCCATAAATACAAAAGAGGCGGTGTCGGCAGTAATATGACCGATCGGGCCGAGCCGCTTGTAATACGAAATAGTCCATTCGTCAAATGGGACGCGTACGCGGAGGATGATATGCGGGGTATGGCGCAAGACATTGCTGCTTTCGTCGCAATACTGAATCAGCGGCATCCAAAATGTTTCTTTCCGTGTCCGTATTTCGATCTTTGTATCAAGCGCGATTAACGGGATAAGGCAGGAATTTTGCATGGGCGCTTGTGCGATGTTTCCGCCGATGGTTGCAAGTGAGCGGACACCGGGATTTGCCGCAAGGGAAATCGCCTGATAGAGAATCTTCGGTACGTTTTTTTCTCCCAGCTCTAAAATGGTATTGAGGGTTGCGGCAGCGCCGAAGTCTATGAAGCGTTCCCGTTTTGCGAT
>CAUPUT010000004.1:0-22818 GCA_963514615.1 uncultured Treponema sp. | reverse complement strand
AATTTTAAACTCGTCGGGGATGTTCCGAAAGCAACCAACTTTTGGGACATCCCCTCGCCGAGCATCTCTAAAAATCTAACCGAGTTTTTAGAGATGCTCAGTTGTTACTATAAGAAAAAGGTGCTTAAAAGGCAAGCGGTATTAAACTGTGTGTGCTATACTGCGCTGGAGAAGAAACGTTATAAGAAGATGAATCTATGTAAGTTATACACACCGAATCCCGCTGTTACTTCGATGTCGCTTTTAGGTGTTCAAGGCTTTCCGCGCTGAGCATATCGCCGACGCAAATATCTGCCCGTTCAAAATACCCTTGCGCTACTTCAAGGGCATAGCGTACCGAATGGGTGCTGGCGATAATGTCCAGGCTGAACGGCTGCATATCGTAGATTTCACGGATGCGGCCTGCAGAATCGATAAAGGCAATGGAGAGCGGATGCGGAGTGTCCTTCATCCAAAAGCGTAATTTTTCATCGCGTTTGTAGATAAAGAGCATACCGGTACCGTCCGGTATCTCTTTTCGGTTCATAAAGCCGCGCTGCTGTTCTTGGGCGGTTACTGCGGTTTCCACATTGATTGGAATATCGGCTCCCGTTTTTTTCGATTCGATGAAGATAGTGATGGAAGTTTTAGGTTTTTCAACGTTTGTGCATGATAGAACCGTTGCTGCGAAGAAACAAAAGTATAAGACAATGGTCGTGTATTTGAAACTGTTTTGTATGGAATAAAAATACATGGTGATTTTTCCTATGAGAGCGGGGAGTATCCCGAAAACAGTCGACTTTTAGAATATCCCCATATCCCCATGCCTAAAATCCGTCGATAAAGTTTTGGCGGTTGGTTTCGGCAGCGGCTTTTTCGGTAGTGCTTTGCGAAATCAATTCCTTGAATACCGTTAAATCGATATATTTTACAATGAGCGGGCGTTCGATAACGACTCTGGTATGTTCGTCCTCCCATACAGCCCGCTGCGGATTGATGGATGCCGGCTCACCGTATTTTTCACAGAACTTGGAATAGACCGAATAGTAATCGACCGTATCGGTATTCAGTTTAAAGATCATCGTGTAGAGATTATCCTTATAAAACTGAAACCACGATCGACTAATAAAATAAGAGCCTGCCGATTCGATAAGACTTCTATTTTCCGTGGGCAGCAGAGAAACATCTCGTTCGCCGCGATACCCGAAAACGGCATCTTGTTTGAGTGCTTCTTTTACCGCGCCAATATCCATGCCTAACCGAATACTGCGATACTCGGCCGGTAAGGCAGTCTTATCCTGTTGTTTGTTTTTTGAGCCAGAAGCCTCTGCCTGATGTTCAGTAGATATTTGAGCTGCCTTGCTGGATTGCGCCGCCGATGTAGAAGATTCTGCTGCCGCTAAAGGCATTACGGCGGTCAAAATCAGAAAAGCCGCATAAGGAAGAACTTTCATCTTAATCCTCGATTTTTAGAAGATGCTCATCGTATTACCAGATCGGTTTCCCGCGATAGGTCGGTTCGTTGGCACGGGCTTGCTTGCGAGCTTGTTCAATTTCCTGCATCTTTTTAAAGTACGCAGTCTGCTTCGAAAGCTCAAGCGTATCGGTAATAATGATGCTGTCGTCAGTACTACGTACGATCGGTGTCATTAAAAACTCTGCAATAGCTTGTGCCACCTGTTCTTTGGGAATACTGCACATTTTTGCAAGCTCCGGAGGCCCGAATAGGAAAGTATGCTGCTTGCCTGCGCCGGGTTGTATTCGCAATTTTTCAAGCTGAATGCTCAGCATATCATACATCTTTTCAATCGGAACGGGAATGAGCGTATTTGCCAGCTGCTTGTACATCGCCCAAATACGGTCGGCGAGGGTAGTGGTCAGGCGGGCAATCAGCTGCGGCTGAGTTGTAACCATTTGATTGAAGTTTTGCCGGTTTACCGCTAAAAGCTGGCATTCTTCTGCAGCGGTAATAGCGGTTGCCGATCGCGGTTTGTTTTCGAGCAGCGCCATTTCTCCGAACATATCTCCTTCTCTGAGAACGGCAAGCAATACCTCGCTGTTATCTACGATCTTCGAGATTTTTACACGACCTTTTTGGATGATATATAGTTCCGCACCTGACTGGCATTCGCAGAAAATCATCGATTCGCGGTTATACACCCGCACCATTTGCTTGGTGTCCGGTTCGAGCATTTCAATCGGCGCTTTTACACCGGTGGATTTTATCGCCATAAAGCGTTTTCGCGCTGTTTCAGCATATTGGCCGTCCGGTTTTTCTTTTAAATAATGATAATAGGCATACAATGCAAGTTCAAACTTTGACATTCTAAGATAATATTCGCCGATAGTAAAAAGATGGGAAATATCGGTTTCAATATTCCTTTTAAGGGTGATTCGGGTAAGAGCTTCATCCAAATAGCGCATTTTTTTACTGAACGAATAAATAATCTTCATTGCAATGGGATTATTTTTTTCGATCAGCTCGGGAAATTGCTCATAGTGTACGGCAATAAGTACAACATCGGAAACTGCGATAGCTGTTTCGATCTGACTATGGTGCGCCATACAGGCAATAACCCCTAAAAAATCGCCCGGCCCAAGGAGATTTCCCTCTTCTTCCGCTACAACTTCTTTTTGTTTTGCAATTTGTACTTGTCCGCTTTGGATAATATAAAAACGGTCGGTATCGGATTTCCCTTCAATGAGGATATAAGATCCGCGTTTAAAATTTACGAAAGATAGTTGAAGCACTTTATTACCCTCTTTTTTTTTGCTTGTTTATTATAATATCAGTCTGCTGCAATGTATATATAACCTCTCTATCCGACAACAGGGAATCTCTAAAAACTCGGTTAGATTTTTAGAAATTCCCAACAATGATTTCCGGTTCAAGTTTAAAGCCGGTTCTATCTTTCACCCGTTTTTGAATTACGGTAATCAATTCCATGACATCCCGTGCCGTTGCGGAGCCGGTATTCACAATAAAATTTCCGTGCCACGGCGCCACCTGAGCGCCTCCGATCTGCAATCCGCGTAAGCCTGCTTCGTCTATCAGTTTACCGGAAGGTTTCCCAAACGCATGGTTGTTTTTAAAGACACTGCCGGCCGAAGGAAGCTTAAAATGCCCTTTTGCGATTCTGTCCGCAATACGGCTTTCCATCGTTTTCCGGATAAGCACCTTATTTCCTTGCGCAATTCGGAATGTTGCAGAAACAATTACCTGCCGGTTATCGCCGAGTTCGGCATATCGTTTATTCCGAGGCTGAAAGGGCGAGCACTTATACCCCCATTCTTCTTGACGGCATTCGTACTCTTCTATTGTGCAATCTTTTTCGGAAAAATACAACACCGATGCGGAGACCAATACATCGGAAATCGATTTTTCGTAGCAGCGGGCATTCATAAAGACCGCTCCTCCCACTGTTCCGGGAAGCCCTGCAAAATCTTCCATCCCTGACAAGCCGTGTTCTGCACAAAATTCCGTTACATCCTGCATCAGTACGCCTCCATCAGCCTGGACAAGCTGCTCTTCTCCGGTTTTCAGCAATCGGATTTTGTTTAAGCGGCAGGTATGAATAACCGCACCTCGTATCCCTTCATCAGGGATTAACAAGTTTGTCCCTCCTCCTAACAGTATTGCCGGTATATGCTCCTCGTGAATAAACCTCAGCACCGCTTTCAATTCCTCCGGCGATGACGGCGTAATATATATATCGGCATCTCCGCCGATTTTGAAACTTGTAAACGCGCTCAATTTAATCTTTTTTTGTATTATATCACGGAATTTAACCGGAAAGCTATTTTTTTTCTCTTTTTCTCCTAGATTAAACATATTGAAACACTATATACTATTGCCATTGTTTATAAAAGCGGTAACCGGTCATTATACAGGAGATTTTTATGGGATTACGCATATATAATACATTGGGACATAAAATCGAAGCGTTTGTGCCTGTCGATCCGAAAAAAGTAGGATTCTACGGCTGCGGTCCGACGGTTTATAATTATGCTCATATCGGTAACTTAAGGGCGTATGTATTCCAAGATACGTTATCGCGTTTGCTGCGCTTTTTAGGGTATTCGGTAACGCATGTGATGAATATAACCGATATAGGTCATCTTTCAGGAGACGCAGATGACGGTGAAGACAAGATGGTTAAGACAGCTAAAGAACGCGGACAGAGTGTGTTGGAGATTGCCGATTTTTACACTCAAGCATTCTTTAAGGATACCGAACGGCTCAATATCCGCCGCCCTGATGTCGTATGTAAAGCCACCGACCATGTATCCGATATGATAGAACTGATCGAGCGAATCGAAGCAAACGGGCATACGTATTCGGCAGGCGGTAACCTTTATTATGATATTACGACATTCCCTACATACGGAGAGCTTGCATCGATTAAACTCGAAGACCTCAAAGCCGGCGCACGTATCGAAGTTGATGAAAACAAGCGCAATCCCCATGATTTTGTACTCTGGTTTACCAAGAGCAAGTTTGAAAACCAAGCCTTAGTGTGGGATTCTCCGTGGGGCAGGGGATACCCCGGCTGGCATATCGAATGTTCTGCAATGAGTATGAAATATTTGGGCGAACAATTCGATATTCACACGGGCGGTATCGACCACATTCGTATCCATCATACGAACGAGATAGCTCAGTCGGAGGGGGCAACCGGCAAGCAATGGGTAAAATATTGGCTTCATAACGAATTTTTGGTAATGAATAAGGGGAAGATGTCCAAGTCTACCGGCGATTTTATCACCTTGGATAAGGTGATTGAGGCAGGCTATGCACCGCTCGATTACCGCTTCCTATTGTTGGGAGGTCATTACCGCAGTCAGCTTACCTTTTCGTGGGAAGCGATGGATACCGCAAAAAATGCGCGCAGAAATCTTGAGCAGCGAATTGCCAATCTGTTGGCCGAAGCAAAAGCGCTTCCCGATTTCCCCTCCGGTAGTGTAACCGCCGAACGGGCGGTATCGCTGCTCCGTACTGAAAAAGCACGCTGCTATCTGGCGGACTTTGTGCAAGCACTCGAAGAAGATATTTCAACGCCGCGTGCGCTTTCCGTGCTGCAACAAGCGGTTAAAGATAAAGAGCTTGAATCGGCCGAAATCATTACTCTGATTCGTATTTTCGATACTGTACTTGCATTGCATTTAATAGAAGAAGCGAAATCGCTTCATACCGACTCGGAATCGGTCGATAATGCGGAAGAAATCGAACGCTTAGTCGCCGAACGGACGGAAGCGAAAAAGAATAAAGACTTCAAACGGGCGGATGAAATCCGTAACCTGCTGAAAGACCGCGGAATTGCTTTGGAAGATACGGCGAACGGAACGCTGTGGCGAAAAATGTAACCTTTGGGAGACTAAGTTGTTTGATGTATTAGCGCCGTTAGATGCGCTCTCCGATAAGGATTTTAAAATCATTTATGATGCTGCAGTCCCTGTATTATACAAGGTTGCCTATAATATTGTACGGGAAGAAGATGCTGCAGAAGATCTATGCCATGATGCACTGATCAAGATGACGGAAAAAGAGATGAAGTTTCCGTCATTAAATGATGCAAAGTATTGGCTGATTAGAGTGGTCAAAAATGCTGCGCTAAATTATGCAAAACGGAGAGTGTTGGAGCGGAAAGTATATACGCGTGCGTTTAAAGAAGATCAGCGCAAAATGGACTCCGGGGAAACGGCACTCTTGAAAGATGAAACCATTCAAGATGTTCAGCATGCGTTGGAGCAGTTGCCTGAGAAACTGCGGATTGCATTACAGCTTCGCGAATATACCGAGTTGAATTATAAGGAGATTGGACGTATCCTCGGTATCAGCGAAGGGAATGTGAAAGTTCGTATTTTCCGTGCGCGGGAGTATTTAGCAAAAGTTATAGGAGAAGATAATGTCTACATGCCCTAATAAAGATCTTTTGTCCGCTTATATCGACGGTGAACTTGCCTTTCCATGGAAAGGTATGATAGAACAGCATTTACAACAATGTAGCGCATGTAAAAAAATATACGGTCAATATGCGACGGTGCGCCGATATATGCAAATATCCGTTGCCGGAACAGAGCTTGATACGGACGCTTCTTTTGCTAAATTACTTGCAAAACGAAATGCCGTATTACAAAATGAATCGCAAACCAAAAGACGGCGATGGGGATTTGGCTCAAGTGAACGATGGTTTTCTTCTTCCATTCGTGTTCCGGTTCCTGCAGCAGCAGCGGCCGTTTTCATTTTTGTCCTTATGCCGCTTATGCTCTTCTTTAGAGTGGAATATACTGTCAATTCGATTGCAAGTGCCCAATCTTCGTTCACACCGATTATTCCCATTTCACTTGAAAAACAAAAACCAATCGCAGAAATGGATTACGGCATTACGCAAGCAAACGGTACTCAAAATTATGCAGTATCGACTAAAGCGGTGAATACCAATGCTAAATTCTTTACAGTTGGTGAATTTGCCCGTTTATATTCAAAGGATGAAACTTTATTTCAGCCGACTGAGTCCACAGTCGATCTTAAAATTTCTTCTTCGTCGTTCCCGCTTTCATTGGAAAATCAATCGCTCTATATAATCGCCGATCCCAGTATAAGAATCAGCAACCGATGAAGCTTTTTTATCTGATAAGAAAGTATCCTTTTTTTCGCTTTCTTATTTTTTCATTTGTTATTGGCAGTATATTAGTTGGTATCATTTTCTTTTCCGGATATACTCTTCGTGTCGGCACCATCACTGCCGTATCCCCTCAAGTAACCGTACCGGGAGAGCGGGTTACCATCGTAGGTAAATATTTCGGACATAAGTCCATTCATTCATGGCTGATGCTCGGAAATACTAAAGTTAAATCCGAAAGCTGTATTGAATGGACGGATACGAAGATCATTTTTGAAGCACCGGATACCCTCTATGAGGATATGTTGTATGTAGTAACTAAGAACAAGCAAGGTAATGCCGTTATGGTGGTTAATCAGGCTGTTCTTCCGGTTAACTCAAAGCGTGCGGCAAATGAAAATCTTCCGTTCATCGATTCTTTAGAAGCCGATTCCGGCAATGTAGGTGATCTTATTTCCATTCACGGTAAAAATTTCGGGCATACGCGGAATAATTCGGTTGTCGTGTTTACAGGCACGCAGAATACGGTCTATGGGCAAAATGCTGCAAAAGAAGCAATGTTGACCGGCTCGGAATGCAGCGAATCCGACTTTGATTATGAGTTCTGGAGTGATCGTGAGCTGCAAATACGGGTGCCTGATGCTGCGGACACGGGAAATGTCGTGATTATTACGGATGCGGGCATGAGTAATCCCGTAGCATTCCGGTTAAAAAATAAATACGGTACTAAAACCTATACCGATATAAGAACGTATCGCCTTGTTTCCGAGGTGGAGATTTCCGATTTTCTGGCAGAAGCGCCGAATACCTTCTTTTTACAGATACCGTTTCCTCAGAGAACGGAAACACAACGTACCGTTGCGGTTAGTTCCGTTCAACCGGAGCCGTTTGTTCCGGCATATCAAGGTGCCAGTATTTACCGCTTTTACAATGTCGATTCCGGCAGTAAAATACAAATACGACAGGAATACAGCGTATCTCGCAGCAGGGTAGAAACGAATGTCAATGCCTCTTCTCTCAGAAGAACTGAGCAAAATAATCCGCTGTTATATGCTGCATATACCGAATCCGACGATTTCCTTCCTGCCGATAATGCCGTTATTAAAAGAATATGTCGGCAGATTATCGGTTCCGAAACGAATCCGTATAATAAAGCACGACGTATCTACACCTTTTTAATCTCCGAAATAAAAGCACGGGAAAGCAGCGCGGCAGATGCCGGAAGGTCTATTCTTACTGCTTTAGAGAAAAAAAACGGCGGTGCGTATGATCTTGCGCTGTTGTTTTGTACGCTTGCCCGCGCTGCAGGGGTACCGGCTGTTCCGACTGCCGGTTTGTTAGTTGATCCGCAACAAAAAGCGGTACTACATTGGTGGGCGGAATTTTATGTAAACGGCTTCGGCTGGGTTCCCGTCGATCCGGCGCTTGCATCCGCGGTGCCCTTTGATACCGGTGTCGCCGATAAAGGCCGATGGTATTTCGGTAATTTGGATGCGTATCATATTGCTTTCTCGCGCGGATATCAAACCCAAGCACCTATGTTGCCAAACGGTAAAACCACTGAAAAAGTTCGCAGCTATGCTTTCCGGTCTATTTGGGAAGAAGCAACGCCGAATATCAGCGGTTACAGTGCGCTCTGGCGTCTACCTAAGATAACGAGCGTTTATTAATTGAGAATTTGCTTGCCCTGTAACTGCCGTCGTTTTTAATTGTTATACTTTAGAGCATCTTTAAAAACTCGGTTAGATTTTTAGAGACACCAAGCGATGCTTGTTTAAGTCATTATATTGTAATGACTTAGGTGAAACATCGTAAATAAGCTTAGGGGAAACGGGGCTGTCTAAAAACTGAAAGCCTATCGGCTTTTTCTGTAAGGAAATTATTCATTATATCCGCTCAAGCGGATTGCGAAACAGTTTTTTGACAGCTTCCTTAAGCTTTAGATGCGATGTTTAAAATTAAGTCGTTGCTGTATAAAGACTTAATTTTAAACTCGTCGGGGGTCTTCCGAAAGTAACCAACTTTTGGGACATCCCCGTTCCTTCTATACGATTTTTAAGACAATAATGATTTAAATATGGATGAGGAGAAGCTTTATGGTACGAGTCTTATCGGTAGGCGGCTCAATTGTCGTGCCTCAGCAACCTGATGAATTTTTTTTGAGGGATTTTGCTTCCCACATACGCAGATGGCTCAACGTATCGGCAGATAGAAAGTTGATTTTGGTTGTCGGCGGCGGTGGCCCTGCTCGAATGTATCAACAAGCATATAGAAAGATTACAGATAATACGCCTTCAAACGATGAGGCCGATTGGATTGGTATTATGGCAACCCGGCTTAATGCACAGCTTTTAAAGGCAATTTTCTCGGATATATGTCTCAATCCTGTTGTCTACGACCCAACAGCGGTCGAACTCTTTTCCGGGCAGGTATTGATCGCTGCCGGCTGGAAACCGGGCTTTTCTACCGACAATGACGCGGTGTTATTGGCTGAACGCTTTTCTGCAAAGCAAGTGATTAACCTTTCCAATATCGAAAAAGTATATTCCGACGACCCCAAGAAAAATCCCGATGCAAAGCCGATCGATACTATCTCATGGGAGCAATTCATTCGGCTGGTCGGTACGGAATGGATACCCGGAAAAAATGTTCCTTTTGATCCGGTTGCAAGCCTGCGCGCTCAAAAAGCCGGAATACAGGTAATCTGTGCAGGTGGTTCCGATTTGAATAATCTGGATAACATCTTAAACGATCGCCCCTTTAACGGTACAACGATAGGGTAGGCGTATGGATTACTACGAGATTTTGGGAGTTTCTAAAGCCGCTTCCGACGAAGAAATAAAAAAAGCATATCGTGCGAAAGCGTTACAATATCACCCCGATAAAAATCAGGGGAATGCGGCGGCCGAAGAAATGTTCAAAAAGATAAATGAAGCATATTCCGTTTTATCGGATTCTAAGAAACGCGCCGATTACGATACAGGCGGCACGGCATCGCAACAATACGGAACATATACTCAGTATGCACGCCACAATCCCTTTACGAATAACCCGTTTGCACAAGATGACGATAATACGATGTTCGGCAGGTCGTATAGCTGGACTTTTTACCGTTCTCCGGAACAGGAAACGGAACCCGTTTCGCGTCGTCGGGGATTGGGGGCATTGCTTGCAGGTATTTTATACCTGTGGCTCGGGCTGCTGAGCTTTCGAGTTGTATATATCTTCGGTTTTTTAGGGCTTTTTGTCGGTATCCCGCTGCTTGTAAAAGGTGTTAAAAACCTTAAAATAGCGTTTATATCGTTTTTTAAAAGCAGTAGCAGCTAACGTTCACGGAAAATAATTCGCCCTCTATTTAAATCATAAGGGGAAAGTGCGACTTTCACACTGTCGCCGGGAACAATGCGGATAAAATGTTTGCGCATCTTTCCCGATAAATGCGCTAAAATGATATGACCGTTTTTTAATTCAACACGAAACATTGTATTCGGAAGGGATTCCTTTACGATTCCTTCAACTTCAATTGCCTCTTCTTTAGCCACAATTCCTCCAAAATAAAATATCGCAAAAAAAATTTAAATAAAACCTCTAAAAATTTCAGTTTTTAGAGGTTTTTAGTTGCTTTTTTACTAAAATAACGCGTATAATTGTAGAATCTATTCATTAGTTTGTCAACTAATGAGAGGAGTTATAAAATAGATGGAAAAAGATTTTTATCAAGAAATGAAGCAATCTTTGCATAATTACCGTGCCGAGATTGTCAAGACATTCGTAGCAAACAACGAGAGTTTCAAACAGATTATTGAATCGGTCGATCCTAAAGATTTTGGCGATATCGCTTCGGAAGATACCGATCGGAAAATGCTGGAGAGCATGAGCGAAAAGGATGCCAAACGAATGCAGTTAATTGAATCGGCTCTTGCTCGTATTGAACAAGGAAAGTACGGTAAGTGTATTAAATGTGGGAAAAAAATCCCGGAAGATCGGTTGCGGGCTATTCCTTATGCATTGATGTGTATCGAATGCCAAACCGAAACGGAACGAAAAAAACGCTAATTTAGAGCACCTATGTATTCTGCAAGGTAATTAAAAAAATACTCTAATGAGATTACTCTGAAGGAGATGTCATGCAAAAAATTTTTTTATTTATAGCGGACGGTTTTGAAGAAGTTGAAGCGGTTACACCGCTCGATTATTTACGTCGATGCGGAGCTGATTTAACATTAGTGGGGGTCGGTACAAAGATTATCCGCTCATCTCGCGGATTAGCCGTTACTTGTGACCTTACGTTATCCGAGCTGATAGAAACCGGTAACGAGGCAAAAAAAAATGCTGTTCGGTTAGCGGCCGATACCGCGTTGGTAATAGTGCCTGGAGGCATTCCTAATAGCCGTACGCTCCACGGAAGTGCTGAACTGCAATATTTTATAACTGAGGTAGAAAAAAAAGGCGGATTAATCGCAGCAATTTGTGCGGCTCCAGCGCTTGTACTTGGAGAATGGGGCTTACTGAAAGGGAAGCAATTTACCTGTTATCCGGGAATGGGAATAGACTTACCGACAAAACCGGTAACAGGGGCACGAGTTCTTCGAGATGGACAATTTATTACTGCGTGCGGAGCCGGAGCTGCTGAAGAGTTCGCGTTTGCATTGGTAGAAGCCTTGTACGGCGAAAAGAAACTCGATGAGCTTAAAAACTCGATCGTTGCTCGATAGCTATGTATCGGTATATTGATATATTATAGATAATATAATGATAATAAACGGCTATAAAGATTGGAAAGAGGCTATGTTACGGCTTCCCGAACGGACATTTTTTGTTTTAATGCGTTTATATCTTGGAGAAATTAAAACACCTTTTAATAAACAACGCCTCGTAGAGGACGTAGGTGGATTTTTATCAAAGACCGATACACAGCAAGCCATAATCGATAGCCTTGATCGTCTTGATATACTGATTTTAACAGCCGTCCATACATTGCCGATAACCACGCGCGGTGCATTGCTGATATTTTTATCTTCCGAAACTTCTTTACAGACGCGACTGACTAATCTGGAAGAGCGGCTTATGCTCTACCGTACCGAGTATCCTGCTGAAGATGACATAATAGGGCGAAGCTATAGAATTAATCCGTTTTTATGTAAAGCTGTCGAACCCTTGTTGGATTCTCATTCGCTTTTTTTACCGCAACAGGAGGTAACGCCTCAGAGCGGAACCGTTTTTTGTGATGATATTGTATTGGCAGGTCTCTATACTTTTTTCTTAAAAGAAACGAATATGCTGAAGGTAAACGGTTCTTTTAAGATGAGCGTTGAAAAACAGTTGAAAACGATATTTCAAGATAGTGCAACGGATATCAATTGCTTTAAAACCTTGTGTGTCGCTTTACAAACCCTCGGTTTACTGATACGGGAGGAAGCAAACCTTATTCCACAGCAAAGCAGATGGGAAGAGTTTTTTAAGCAAAAACCTTTTGACCGGAAGATGTATATTGTCGCTGCTATATACGGCCATGTGCGCAGGGAGAGTATGCAAAAACGGGCACAGTTCTTTTCCGATTTTTTATCATTACTTGATCCCCGCGGGTTGTACGATGATATTGCATTGAAGCGTTTTTTTGATTTTTTATTCCAACGGTTACATATCGAGACGAACGGCGATATGTCGATTTTCCCCGATATGACAGCCGAAGATGAAATCAATATCCTCAGTATGCTTAAAACGTTGAAATTTTTGCTGCCTGTCGGGGAATACTGGCAGTTGAATACGGCTGTATTTAATCAAGAATCGGTAGAGCAGCCCCTGATTGCCGCTCCTTCGTTTGAGATTACTATGCTGCCCTTTACTGCTCTTGACCGAATATTTCCGGTACTCAACTGCATGGAACCGATGGCTATTTTGACAACCGGTAGATTTACCGTCACACGGGCAGCCTGTTTACGCTGTTTTGAACGGTGCAACACCGATAAAACATTAATAGCTTTGCTTGAAGATGCTTCCGGCGGAACGCTTCCGCAGAATATTAAAGTCAGTATTTCGGAATGGTACCTGCAATGTACTGCCGTAGGCTTGTACTACGGATTTGTGATAACCGTTGCGGAAGACAAGCGGAAACTTTTTAAACAAAATGCAGGATTGCAGAATATTATCCATAAGGAACTGGCCGATGGTGTTTATCTGATAAAGCAGATGAATTTAGATTCGGTACGTACCATGATCAAATCAGCCGGTTTGGATGTCACGTTTTATATTCCCGGCAATACCAGCCGCAATCCTGCTTCCGGTTGCTTTACTTCTATTGAACAACGACAATCACTTTTCGTCGATTCTTATGCAAAGACAAAAAAACGGCAGATTTTTCACTTTGAGCAGGAAGAATGCTATGCTGAGCATATTCGGAAGCTTCAAGACATTGTGGATACAATGCCGATCGATCAGTATAATAAGCAAGCCCTTAAAGACAAAATTGCCAAAAAACTTATTATCACCGAAAAACAACTGAATGGAATGCCGATAGACAACGAAGTTCGGGAAGTTTCAGGGCTTGATTTTTTAGGGAAAATTCACCTTGCGGAAACCGCGATTGCCGATAATAGTCGTTTGGAGATATCGATCGATGGAGCGGAAGGACGCAGAACAATTATGGGGAAACCCATTACAATTGAAAAAACGGAAGACGATGCGATATTACTGATGCAGGAAACGGATACGCAATATAAAGAAAAAGTTTCTATTGCCGGTATCATAAAGATGAGGGCATTTCGCGATTCATTTTTTTCCTAATTCGGAAAGCAGATTCAAACTTTTTAAAAAAAATCCGATATTGTAAGCGATATGTCGGATTTTTCTGTGGATTGAGGAGGTTTTAAAACGATGGCTGCGTCGTTCATATTAGCGCCGTCTTTATTGAGTGCAGACTTTTCACGGCTTGCCGAAGAATTGCATTTTATTGAAGCAAACGGAGGGCAATGGGTGCATCTTGATGTGATGGACGGAGCCTTTGTACCGAATTTAACATTCGGTGCTCCCGTTGTGCGCAGTTTACGGAGTAAAAGCGCCCTTCCTTTTGATGTGCATTTAATGGTTGCCCGCCCTCAGGATTTTGTAAAAGATTTTGCAGCAGCGGGTGGCGATTATTTTACGTTTCATATTGAAGCGGTAGTGCATGCACATCGACTTATTACGGAAATCCGTGCAGCGGGCATGAAGCCCGGTGTCAGTATTGTGCCGTCAACCCCTGTACATCTTTTGGACGAGGTGTTACCCTTTGTTGATTTGGTGTTGGTGATGACAGTTAATCCGGGCTTCAGCGGACAAACAATGATTCCCGGGTGTCTTGAAAAGATTAAGAAGCTGTGTGAATACCGTGAAAAATACGGTTACCGTTATTTGATTTCCGTTGATGGCGGTGTCAATGCGGAAACACTTCCGGTTGTATGCAGTGCCGGAGCCGATGTCGTCGTTTCAGGATCGTCTTTTTTTTCCGGAGATATAAAGAAATGAAAAAAAATTTATTAACGATTTGCTTTGTGTGTTTGAGTATATGCAGCATCTTTGCGGACAACAATGATTTAGTAGCCGGATTGGATGCATACAGCCGCAACGATTGGACTACTGCGACGGAATCATTTAAGAAGGTGCTTACTGCTGCTAAATCGAAAGATCGAACTGAGGCATTGTATTGGTTGGTAATGTCTGAAACTTCCGCACAAAATTATCGACATGCTTTGAACTATGCCGATGCATTTTTGGAAAACGCTTCCGAAGATGAACGTGCCGCCGAGGTGAGTTATCAAAAGGGGCGGATCTTGCATTTGTCAGGTAACTATGAAAAATCATCGGATATTCTCTACCGGTTTATAGAAGACTATCCCGAGCATCCCAAGGTTCCCTCCGCTTATTACTGGATAGGTGAAAATTTTTATGCAGTCGAAAATTATACCGAGGCTCGTAAGATTTTTAACGAAGTTGTCGTTAACTATCCTCAATCGGGGAAGGTGAATGAAGCTCGATATAAAATCGTAATGATCGACCAACAGTCTGTTCGGGATGAACTCTTGCGTATGGCGAGCAAAGTAAATGCGACCTCTGCTTCTACCGATTCCCAATCAGCTAAACCGGTATCGGAACCGAAAACTGATGAAGCTGAAACAGCCGTTGCTTTAGAGAACAGTGCAGAAACTGCAAGCCTTGCCGATGATGGTGCTTTAATTGAAGAACAAAAACAACGGAACGAAGAAATTATCGGCCGCTTAACGGCATTGGAAGAAAAATTTGATGAACTTACGGTAATGCTGTCGCAAATCGCTGAAGAGCGTGAAAATCAACATATACGGGAACAGCAGCAAAAAGAACAGGAAGAAGTCGAACGACTTCACCTTGAAGAACGCCGTCGGGAGTTGGCGGAATTAAAACAGCGCACCAAAACTTTGGAAAAACTCTATGAACAGCGTATGAAAGGAGCAAAATAATGCGGACACTTAATAAAAAACTAATGCTATTATGCCTCGCAGTATGCTTGTTGAGCGGATTGTTTGCAACGGAAAATACCGTGGAGATGATCAGCGATCCGTTAAAGCTGGTTATTTACCCCAAGACAGGGAATTTTTGTTTGTATCATTTAAAGGCCGAGGATGCACGGGAGTATGAACCGTTGTATGACGATCGCGCTCAATCTTCCGTAAATATTTATTCGGTACTCTTTAACGGAAATATATTCCATCTTAATAATAAAAGCGGAAAGAAAATTATTATCAGTCAATCAAAAGACGAAATAACGGTTATGTTCCAACTCAGTATGGATTTTTTGGCAACACAGACATTTTCGTTCGTACCTTCAAAACAACGCTCAACGGGAAAACTTTTAAAAGTAGTAACGGAAATTCAAAATATTTCGGGTGATATTGCGAATATCGGTTTAAAGGCGGTATTTGATACATCATTAGGCGAAAAAAATCTTATTCCGCTTTATACGGATTTGCGGAGTGAGATCGGTGCGGAACTAATGCTGCAGCCGATATTGGAAAAAGATTCGGTTGTTTTTTCGGCTGATAGAGGGTATGCGTGCCTGTTCTTTTTACGAAATGAGTATATGACAGTGCCGACTTCCGTGTATGTTGCAAATTGGGAACGGTTGGTAACACGGAAATGGCTGCCTTATTACGTAAGCGGTAGGTCGTTCCGTAAATACGGTTCTGCCGATCCCGGACTTTTATATGTATGGTCGGAACAAAAAGTACCTAATAAAGCAACGCTTACCGTTACCAACTGTATCGGTTTTTATGATTACCGGAATGCTGCCGAAACAGTAACGGCATATTCGGCTTATACTCAAGCAGCCGCAGAGGAAACTGTCCGATCTGTCGGCAAACCGGTAGGTAATTTGACTGTTACCACAATATATCGAAACACTCCGGAAACTCAGTCGGCTGCTTCCGCGCCTAAAATACAGGTCCCCGCTGTTTCCGAACCGGCTGCTACTGCGGAACAAACTCCTACAGCTCAACCTGCCGAGGAGAAACCGTCTTTGCAGTCGGAAAAAAACGAAGAACCTAAAAAAGATTATCGGTATGTACAGGAATTGTTGGATAAAATTGCGGAACTTGAGCAATCTTCCGACAAATTGTCTATGGAAGAAATCAAAAAATTACGTACGGAAGTAGACGAAGCAATAGAGGCTATGCAGGAAGAATAATGCCGTCATCGATTCTTGAACAAGCAAAAAAACAATTTGCCAAGGGGAATTACCAACAGGTCATTAGCTTATTGGAACCGCACGTTACGCAATACGTTGTGTCGGGAAATACAAAAGATGTCCTGTATAATGCTTCATTTAACAAATCGTTTCCGTTTTATTTGTACTTAGGACTTGCTTGTTTACATACCGGCGATATCGGCGGTGCCGTTGATTATCTCGCTTGCGCACGGAAAATTAAGTTGACTGATCCCGATTTGCTGTGTGCGCAAGCTGTTTTGTTTTTACGGCGCGGCGATACCGTACGTGCTATTGACTATTATCTGGAAGCAATTGAGTATAACCCCAACCATGAATTGGCTCGCAGCGGATTGGAGTTTATCAGAACTCATAATACGCCGGAAGCGATAGGAGAGGCCGTTCAATCGGGTGAAATAAAAAAATTTTATCCACGGCCCGGAGTGCAATCCTATATTAAGAAAAGAGCGATTCTTTTTGCCGGATTTGCGGCAGCTGTGCTTATCGCGGTGATTGCTGTGCCGGTATTGCTAAAATTTCCGCTATCGCTGCGGATACGGAATAACAATCGGGCGGATTTATCGGCATTGACTTTATTATCAGACGAAAAAGCCCGTCCGATCGATACAAGCGGAAGCTATCGGTATACTCTTTCTGAAAAAGAAGTGTTGGCTGCATATCGAAATGCGCAGAAATACTTTCAGGATTCGAGGGATAATTTGGCTCAGATTGAGGTAAATCGTATTTTGTCTTCGAACGCTGCTCACTCGATTAAACAAAAAGCACGGCTGTTGATGGACTATTTTTCAACGCCGGGGTTTGATACCGTTCGGGATATTCCTGTCTACAGTGATGTGCGTACGGATATTCCGCTGTATCTCGATTGCTGGACAATTTGGTCGGGTGTTGCAACCAACGTACAGTCTAACGGAGAAAATACGAGCTTTGATCTTTTAGTAGGCTATGATGACCGTATTCAACTGGAAGGGGTTGTACCGATATTTTGTAATTTTTCTATTCGGATAGATTCGGAGCGCCCCATCGAAGTATTGGGAAAAATTCAGCAGCGGGGGGGTGTCCTCTTTTTAAAAGCATCCGGTATTCATCAAAGCCAAGTACCGGCAAACAAAAAATAAAAGCGTACCCATGAAAACGGTAATTTTTAGAGGTACCGATAATTAATCGGAGTAGAGAAAATATGTATATGGCGGAAAAAGTACGGATAGGAGGAAAGGGGGGCGTTCGAAGTCTCGAACTCGGCGGCAATGCTCCCATCGCTATTCAGACTATGTGGAAACAGCCGCTGCATAAAGATAGATTACAGGAAACGGTACGGAGAATAGCCGAATTGGAACAGCTCGGCTGCGATATTCTCCGGTTTGCAGTACCGGATATCGAAAGCGCCGAGGCATTTGTGAAGCTTACCGAAATGACGCCAATGCCGCTTGTTGCCGATATTCATTTTGATTACCGGCTTGCGCTGCGCTGTATGGACGGCTGTGCCGCAAAGATACGCATCAATCCGGGAAATATCGGAACGGAAGATCGGGTGAACACTGTCATTAAAAAGGCACAGGATACCGGTACGGCACTTCGCATCGGCGTCAACAGCGGCTCTCTTCCTGTCGATATACGGAATCGTATGGAACAGGAAATTCGTGAGGGGCGCAATGCGGAGGAGGCGAGGGCTGCTGCGTTGGTAGCGGGGGCGCAGCGGGAAGCGGCGCTTTTTGATAAACACGGCTTTAAGCAGTATCTCGTATCGATGAAAGCATCGTCGGTAAAGGAGACTGTTCTTGCCAATGAGCTGTTTGCCGCCCGGTCCACTGCGCCGCTCCATTTGGGGGTTACAGAGGCCGGCCCTTTGGTTTCGGGGATTGTCAAAAGCACCCTCGCGTTTTCGCAGCTGTTGGAACGGAATATCGGCGCTACCGTGCGAGTAAGTCTTTCCGATACTATGGAAAACGAGGTTATTGCAGCGCGGGAAATCTTGACGGAATGCGGAAAACGGCAGGGCGGTATCAGGCTGGTGTCGTGCCCTCGCTGCGGCCGCAACGGATTTGATGTCCACGGTTTTGTCACTCGCTGGCAGCATCGGCTTTTTGCCGAAAAAAAAGACCTCACTGTTGCAGTGATGGGATGTGTTGTCAACGGGCCCGGGGAAGGAAGGTTTGCCGATATCGGTATTACCGGCGCAGAAAACTTTATCCTGCTGTTTAAGCGGGGCGTTATCGTACAACGTATCGATGTACAGGGATTGACGGAAGCTGAAAGAAATGCGGCGATCGATGCGGCTTTTGAAAAGGAGCTGAAGAGTTTATGAAAAAAATTGCAATAATATGTTTTACCGTTTTTATAAGTACGGTTCCGTATGCGCAAAGAATATCGGTCGAATCGGTCGACTATCCGTGGCATCTGCTTGAACAAGGAAAAGTTGCCTATGAGGGACGGGAATTCGGTAAGGCGCTCTTGCTATTTAGGCAAGCACGTGAAATGCGTAAGACACAGGTAGCAGCTCAGTATGATTATTTGTTTTCAGCTCTTAAAGCTCCTCAGGTAAGAGCGGCCGGTGATCTTATCTCGGATGTATACCGGGTGTTGGAAAACCGACAGGATTATGAAGCATGTGCAATCTTGGATAGGATTTTTCTTACACATCCGCCGACCTATTTTGATAAATCGATTTCTGCATTACTTACATGGTTTAATATGAGCGGTGTCTATCCCGAATGCGATTATCTCATCGGAAAGGTCTATGAACTTGAAGGAGAACTCAGGCAGTCCCGCAGATTTTATCAGTCGGCATGGGAAGCGCGTGAATTTTTGTACATCCCCGATATGCGGTTTGAAATTATTTATTCGCTTGCTCAAATTTCCGGCTTATTAAAACAATACGACGATCAAGAAAAATATCTTCTCCTCATTTTAACGGAAGATTCCGTATACGGAACAACCAATGTCGAAAGCGCAACACTTCGAGCCATGATCCATACGATTAAAAACGAACAGACGGTCGAAAAGTTTTTCTCGTTGTACCGCCATCATAATGATATAGCGCTGCGTGCTTATATTGAATTGACCGATATTTACCTGCGTGCCGAAGAATATGATCGTGCATTCCGAACAGCGCTGCTCGGAGCTGATATTGCAGTTACGTATTTGAGCGATACATTGAAAAGAGTTGATTTTATGTATACGTACAGCGATTTTTCGGATTTATTGTTGAGGATCGGTATGAATAACGAAGTTCTTCAATTGACGGAAACTAAGCAAATTTGGAATGTCTTTTTACAGTTTGCCGATTTGCTGTATCGGCAAGGCTTCGTCGTACAGGCGAGTGATCTCTATCATAAATTAGCGGAAAACTGCCCCTCTTTTACGTATGCAAAGGAAGCCTCCTACAAACTTTCGCAGATATTTTAGGACTCCTTTAAGGTCAGAAGTTTTTAGCAGAACCTTTTAACCCCCTTTACATGAAAAAACTGTCGCATGGGCGTATGGGTAAACGTTGGAGGTAAGCGGTGAATATACACGACTACGGATTTTATCGAGTGGCGGCGGTAGTCCCTTCTTGTACGGTCGGCAATTGTGCAGGAAATGCCGAACGGATTATCGGAGCATTACGAAAAAGCGCCGAAATGGGAGCTGATATCGCAGTATTTCCCGCACTGGCTGTTACTTCGGCAAGCTGCGGTACCCTTTTTGGGCAGCAAGCGTTATTGAATGCGGCGGAAGACCGGCTTGCGTATATCGTCCGGCAAACTGCAATGGATCCTATTATCGGTGTAGTCGGCTTTCCATTCTTTTTTGAAGGCAGCATCTACAGTGCTGCTGCCGTATTCGGTAGAGGTATTATCTACGGAATTGTACCGTTGGATGGAAGTGCACATTCCCGTGTATTTTCTCTTTATAGCGGAAAAGAATCTTCGATGATTGTTACCGCTTTGCAGAATACTGCCCTTCCGTTCGGTTCCGATTTACTATTTGAGGTGGAAAAGAGCCGGTTTTCGTTTACAATCGGCAGTGGACACATATTGAGAAATCAAAATGGGGCAGGGTGTAAGGATGAGGATATCCTCACAGCGAAACGGCTTGGCTGCGCCTCGCTTTATATCGAACCGCTTGCACAGGCTTCTTATGCAGGCTCTTTTACGGAACTGTGCCGCAGTGCAGCCTCCCGCTCCAAGCAGGAAAGCAATACCGTTCTCTTTGTAAATGCCGGATGGGGAGAGTCTACAACCGATACCGCCTGTGCCGGTGAGCGCGGTATTTACGAAAACGGCGAGCTGCTTGCTGCGGCTAACGGCTTTGAACTGTCTGCCTTTAATAAAACCGGGGATTCCGCTTTTACCGGTTATGAAGGTGAAGCGAGTATTACCTTTGCGGATATGGATTGCGAAGCGCCTTGCATTATAGGACGTATTTCCCCTGTTTGCCGCCGCATTAGCATACCTGTTATTCCTTCTCGCGGGCTGTTGTTGGTTCGTCCGCGCAATCCTAATCCGTTCATTCCACTCGCAGTGCAAAATAATGAACAGGCATGGGAAAGTTTTTTTTCGCAGGTAACGGAACTTCAAGCACGAGGACTGGCTAAGCGGATGCATCATACCGGTTGTTCAAAAACCGTAGTAGGGATTTCAGGCGGCTTAGATTCTACATTAGCACTCTTTATTGCAGTTCTTGCGGCTCGAATACTCCATCAAAATGCCGATTCGGTTACGGCAATTACGATGCCCGGTTTCGGGACCACGGATAGAACCAAGTCCAATGCGCTCAAACTTGCAGACTTGCTCGGTTGTACCGCTTTGACAATTCCGATCGAAAAGTCGATATTGCAGCATTTTGCAGATATTGGGCATCCCGTCGACTTATGTAATACCGTCTATGAAAACGCACAGGCTCGTGAACGTACTCAAATTCTGATGGATAAGGCTAATCAACTCGGTGCACTTCTTGTCGGAACCGGAGATCTTTCCGAATCGGCGCTTGGTTGGGAAACGTATAACGGCGATCACATGTCGATGTATAATGTCAATTCCGGTATTCCGAAAACAATGCTGCGCCATTGCATCCGGTATGTTGCTGCATATCCGGCCGTCTTTTTGCCGGATAGTGAGGCACATTTCGAGTTTCGAGCCATTGTTCGAGACATCCTGGATACGCCGATCAGTCCCGAACTGTTACCGGCACAAAAACAAGTCATTACGCAGAAAACCGAGGACATACTCGGTCCTTATGAACTGCATGATTTCTTTTTATATTATCTTTTGCATACGGATTTTAGCCCCGCAAAAATTCTTCTGCTTGCAGAGCATTGTTTTTCTACGGAACAGCGGTACAACCGTCAACAGATACTCGGCTGTATGCGTATTTTTTACCGGCGTCTTTTTTCTCAACAGTTTAAACGTTCTTGTGCTCCCGATGGAATACAGGTAGGATTCGGCAGTTTTTCTCCGCGCGGATCATGGCCAATGCCGAGCGATATGTATGCTGACGTATGGCTTTCCGAACTTGAAAAGTTGTCTGAGGTGTGATACATTGCTTCAATGTTTCAAACAATTGCAGTGTGGATAGGCCATTATATTTCCTATTTTCCGTTGGTTATTTTTATTAGCCTATTGCTTGGAGGCTTTAACCTGCCGATTTCGGAAGATATAATTGTTATTACTGCTGCTTTGCTCTGTAAACAAGAAAAGGCATCTATTCCTATCTTTTACGCTGCCCTCTATTTCGGAGCGGTGGTAAGCGATTACCTTGTTTTTTTTTGGGGATGGCTTTTGGGACGCGGCAGAATTTCAGAGAGATTCTTTTCTAAGCTTATAAGCGAAAATAATATTAATCGTATTTCCCATGCGCTTAAACGGCATGGCGTTTTTACCTTTCTATTCGGACGTTTTATCCCTTTTGGTGTACGCAATATTATTTCGATGACATCAGGCTTTGTCGATTTTCCTTTTTATCAATTTGCTTTTTTTGACGCTATCGCAGCGGCTTGTAATATTTCGGCACTTTTTTGGCTCGTGTATTTTCTCGGACTCAAAGGAAGTCATTTTATGAAGATTATCGGGGTTGTGCTTTTATTGTTTTTTATCGGGTTTAGTATTTATATTTTGCGGTCGGATAAATTTTTTGTACCTTCGCAAAAGGAACGCAGTATTGACTAAAGCTTATCGATTTTTTCGCGATGGATATCGATTGGTAAACAGGGAGACTGTATGAATAAATTTGCAATTATCGGCTTGGGTGCGTTCGGTGTTCGCATGTTGGAAGAATTGCTCCTTTTTACCGACGAAGTTATCATCATTGATAAAGATCCCAATCTTATTAAAAAATACGAAAATAAAACGGTTAAAGGATATACCGTGAATATTATCGATGAAGAAAGTCTCCGCAAAAGCATCCCTCAAAGAATCGGTACGGCTATTGTCGATCTGGGCGGGAGAATCGAACTTTCGCTGATGGTAACCAAATATTTAAAGCAGCTTGGTATTAAAGAGATTGTCG
>CAUPUT010000003.1:0-29731 GCA_963514615.1 uncultured Treponema sp. | reverse complement strand
GGGCGGTCACAGGTAAATACGATTTGTTTGTTGCTTTCGTAGAGGGCATTAAAAGTATGGAATAATTCTTCCTGCGTCCCTTCTTTTTTTTCCAAAAAGTGGATATCGTCAAGCAGCAGCACATCCGCATTGCGGTACTTATTTTTAAATTCATGCATTTTATTTTTATTCACATGAGCAATATATTCATTCGTAAAAGTTTCGGCAGGCGCATATAAAATTTTCAGATTGGTATTTTGATAGAGTGCATTGCCGATTGCCTGCATTAAGTGCGTTTTACCCAGTCCTACGCCGCCGTAAATTAACAGCGGGTTATATGCCGTTCCGGGATTCTTGGAAACGGCAATCGCCGCGTTTGCAGGGAGGGGATTATCGGCATCGATAACGAATTTATCGAACGTATAACGTTCATTCAAAAGCGGATGCTTCTTTTTTTCTTCAGGTATTGCCGTTTTTTGGGGTACATGAGGGGCAGTTGCTGAAAATACTGCCGGGGTATGGGGACTTTTTGATGATGCCGGTTGAGTATCCGTTACCTGAGGGGCTTTTATTTCAAATTCAATGCTGATTCGGGAGCCGAGCAGTTCCAATAATTTTTTTTCGATGAGGAGTTCGTATCGCTGGCGTACATTATCGCGGTAAAATCCGGAAGGTACCGATAAAACGATTACGGTATCCGAAGCCCTCTCGTAGACAATACGAGAGAACCACATGGATATTTCCTGTTCGCCTATCTCTTCTTTTAACTGTTTTACGGTTTCTTCCCAAAAAATACGATAATCACAATTGTTCATACCTGTTATTATACAACTACTTTCCTTTTCTTGACAATATGAAATTTCAAGGTAACCACATCAAGCGGCTTCTTCAAACATTGATTCGTAATCCGTGTTAGCGAATCCGATACATGATTTCCTTATAGAACACGCCGATAGGCTTTGATTTTAAGGTTTTTAAGATTCCCTATACAATTAAAAGAATAAAATATATAATCGATCAATTATATTTTCTATATAAAGGGGAAAAAGGTATGATGAAAAAAATTATATCGATAAGTCTGGCTGTCTTAGTTGCGGCATTGTTTATGTCGTGCTCAAAAAAGCCTGCCGATTCTGCGGCTTCCGGTTCTGAGAACGGTGGTTCGGTTATGCTGTACTCTTCTTTAAAAGAAGCCCAGCTTGAAGCGCTTAAAGCCGGTTTCACCGCAAAATATCCGCATATCAAAATGGATTATTATGCAGCCGGTACAAGCAAAGTTACAACCAAAATGGCTGCGGAAAAACAGTCCGGACAAATTGCCTGTGATGTAGTATGGATAGGAGACCCGTCAAACTATATTACCTTTAAACGGCAGGGCATTTTGGAACAGTATGTTTCGCCTGAGGCCGCAAACATTGACGCAAGCTTTAAAGATGCCGACAACTACTACTGCGGCGGCCGTATGATCGTTATGGGGCTTGTTTATAACACAAACAACGTAACGACCGAATCTGCACCCAAAACATGGGATGACTTGTTAAATGCAGAGTTTAAAAATCAGATTGTAATGACTGACCCGGGCGAAGCGGGAACAACTTTTTATGCGGTTGCCGGTTTGATGGCAGACAGCCACTACGGTATTGACTTTTTCAAGAAACTGAAAGCAATGGGAACGGAGCTTGAAAGCGGAACAACATCAACCCACTCTAAAGTAGCGGCAAATGCGTATAAGGTTTGTATCGGAGTCGATTATGTTGCGGAAACATTGGAAAACAACGGTTCAACCATTAAGTTTGTATACCCCGAAAAAGATTTGATTGCAATTTCAAGCCCTATTGCACTTATAAAGAATTCTGCAAATCAAGAAAACGGAAAACTGCTATACGATTTTATTCTTTCAGCGGAAGGTCAGCAGATTCTTGTTGATCACAATGTTTCACCTATTCGGTTTGATGTTTCAAAGCCGGGCGCAATGTCCACAAGCGATATTGTTGCGCGTTCTATGAAAATTGACAACGAAAAAATTGCCGATCAGAGCGCAGATATTCTTGCAGCATTTGACGCAATATTCAAATAATCAAAATAGTAAAAAATCAAGGGGCTGTAAGACTGCTCTGAACGGAAGTACCTTCTAGAACGGTCTTGCAGCTCTCATTCGTCTGTATCACAGAGCCGCTTGTAAAAGTCAAACAACTTTGATACTGCGGTATTATGTTACCAAAATGGAGCAGCTATGGCGCAAATCAAATTTAATAATATTACGTTCCGCTACGGGAAAACACCCGTTTTTGAAAATTTTTCGCTCAAAATAGAAGAAAGCCAGATTATGGGAATCGTCGGCCCGTCGGGATGCGGAAAAACAACGCTCATCCGCTGTTTATGCGGTTTTATAAAACCGGAACAGGGCGAAATTTTTATCGGTGATACCTGTGTGTACAGTGCCGAAAAGCATATCAACATTGCTCCCGAACGGAGAAACATCGGCGTTGTGTTTCAGGATTATGCAGTATGGCCTCATTTGACCGTTTGGGAAAACGTTGTGTATCCCATGAAAAAGCGGAAAATGCCGAAAGATGTAATAGCACAAAAAGCGGAGTTTGCTTTAAAACAGGTGCGGATGGATAAATATCGTAAGCATTTACCGTCGCAATTATCGGGCGGGCAGCAGCAGCGTGTCGCAATTGCGCGGGCGCTCGTATCTTCCAAAGACATTATTGTACTTGACGAACCGATAACCAACCTTGATGCAAAACTACGCGAAGAAATGCTGATTGAAATTCGGCAAATACAAAGAGAAATCGGTACAACTATTATATATATAACACATGACCAAGAAGCGGCACTCCAACTGTGCGACAAAATAGCGGTTATGGAACCCGATGGAACCTTATGCCAAATCGGAACTGATGAAGAAATTATTTTATCTCCGGCAAATCGCTTTGTGTTTACTTTTATCGGGGTTTCAAATTTCCTACCGGTTGTAAAAAAAGATGACGGTATGTATTTTGAATTAAACGGCAAGATGCACAAATATCTCAATGCCGACAGTTCACAAATGCCGGATATCGAAATCGGCAAGCCTTATGAAATGGGCATCCGTCCCAAAGATATTTTATTCGACGAGAAATCGTCTTTTAAAGGAACCGTCCTGTCATCATCGTTTTTGGGAAGCCAGTGTACGTATTTCGTGGATTTTGAAGGGCAACAAATCCGTATTGAGCAAAACACACTCGATATGCTTCAGTCAAA
This sequence comes from uncultured Treponema sp., assembly GCA_963514615.1. Classification (GTDB taxonomy): domain Bacteria; phylum Spirochaetota; class Spirochaetia; order Treponematales; family Treponemataceae; genus Treponema. The sequence goes on along the minus strand of CAUPUT010000003.1, from coordinate 26,503 downwards.
GGAATATGCCGAGGGCGATACAGTGGGGCTTGTATTTGTAAATCCCAAATATTATGAACGATGTCAAAATAACGACAGCGTTTCTTCGTAATCTTTACATTCGGAGGACTTATGTTCAAAAAATATCAAAATCCCGATTTGGCACGGCTTGACGGCAAACGGTTTGCTTTTAGCCTCGACGGTATGATGACGAGTTTAAGTTTTATCATTTTGTTTATTGTTGTTATTATTCCGATTTTTATGATAATTTATAACGCATTTTTCTTTGAAGGAAAATTCGACTTACAATTATTTAAGCGCGTTATCGGGAATAAAGACAACATTGGCGCCATGTGGAACACAATAAAGATTGCATTTTGGGTTACCGTGTTCGGCACGATTATCGGCCTATTTTATGCATGGCTTTTAGGCAGAAGCGATATTCCGCTGAAAGGTTTAATGCGCGGTCTTTTTACCATCCCGTATATGTTTCCGCCCTTTTTCGGGGCAATGGCCTGGGACTTGATGCTTTCAGGACGCGGCGGATATTTAAATAATTGGCTTATGTCAACCTTTCATTTATCTTCTGCACCGATTAACATCAATTCAATCGGCGGGATTATCTTTGTTGAAGTTTCGTATTATTTCCCCTTTGTTTTCATGCAAGTTGTCAGTGCGCTTGAACGAATGGATCCGACACTGGAGGAATCCGCCCGCATCGCCGGTGCAAAGCAGGGGTATGTTATCAGGAAAATTACGCTGCCGCTGGTTCTTCCTGCCATTTCTGCCGGTGCGCTATTGATTTTAATTTCTTCACTTGCACACTTCGGCGTGCCGTCAATCCTCGGCTTCTCGCAAAATATTTATACCTTGCCGACAAAGATTTACCAGCTGATAAACCGTGCGGCAGGCGATTTCAACGGTATTCGCGAAGGTGCGGCACTTTCCGTACTGCTTGTTGTTGTCGTATCGATTGCGCTTGTAATTCAAAAGCTTGTTTTGCGTTCGGGCAGCTATGATATTATCAAAGGCAAAAGTATGCGTCCCACGTTGATAAAACTGCGAAGTGCAAAGTATCCGCTGCTGACGGTTGCCTTTATTTCGCTTATTATTATCGTTATTGTACCGCTTGTGATGATTTTCTTAGTCGGCTTACTGAAAGCATACGGACTGCCGTTAAAGTTTGCAAACTTTACATTTAAAAACTATATCGATGTTCTTGCCGGCAATAAAATGGTCACCGATTCTATCCGAAACTCACTGTTTTTGTCGGTTACAGCCGGGGTTTTGAGTATGTTCCTCGGCGTTATGGTTGCCTATGTCGTCAATCGAATCCGTCCGAAGGGAAAAGAAATGTTGGAAGTCGTTTCGGTTTTACCGTATTCGATACCGGGAACGGTTTTGGCAATCGGTGTTATCTTAGCATGGTCGGGAGCAATTTTCCGCATCAATTTGTATAATACGATTTGGATTATTTTGATAGCGTATATTGCACGCTATCTCTCATTTTCTATGAAATCGGCATCGGCATCCTTACGGCAGGTACACCCGTCTTTGGAAGATGCCGCCCGTTCCTGCGGAGCATCTCACAGCGAAGCGCTTAAAGACGTTACATTGCCGTTAATCCGTCCGGCGATGGTTTCCGGCTTTTTCTTAATTTTCTTGCCTGCAATGCGGGAGCTTACAACATCCGTACTGCTTTACGGACCTTATACCCGCACATTGGGAGTCGCCATTTATTCGCTGCGCAGCGACGGCTATATTCCTCGAGCCTCGGCATTGGCATCTGTTGCGATTGTACTGATTATTATTTGTAACACGATTGTAACGCAAATTACAAAAGACAGGAGGGGGGTATAATTATGGTGCAGGTAGAATTAAAGCACGTCAAAAAAGTATTTTCCGAAAAACTACTGGGCAGCGTTGTCGCCGTTGATGATTTTAATCTTCAAATCGAAGAAGGTGAATGCTTTTCTTTCCTTGGCCCTTCCGGCTGTGGAAAAACCACGACACTGCGCATGATTGCCGGCTTTGAAGATTTGAGCGAAGGTGAAATTTATTTGTGCGGACGTCCGGTTTCAATCAAAAGCAAAAATTTGTACGTGCCACCGGAAGACCGCGGTTTGGGAATGGTGTTTCAAGCCTTTGCCGTCTGGCCGCACATGAATGTTTTTGATAACGTTGCTTTTCCGTTAAAAGTTCAGAAAGTCCCGCGTTTAGAAATAAAGCAACGGGTTGAACAGGCCTTAAAGCATACGAATCTAACCGGTTTTGAAGCTCTTTATCCGGGTAACCTTTCCGGCGGGCAGCAGCAGCGTATTGCGCTTGCACGCGCAATTGTTACCAACCCCAAGGTTTTGCTTTTGGACGAACCGCTGTCAAACCTTGATCCGAAGCTGCGGGAATCGATGCGATTTGAAATTAAAGAATTACAAAAGAAATTCAATTTTACGATTATCTTTGTAACGCACGATCAAGCCGAAGCAATGGCTCTTTCCGACCGCATGATGGTAATGGACATGGGAAAAATTGTACAAATTGATACGCCCAGAAACCTTTACAACAAACCGATTAACCGTTTTGTACATAATTTTTTAGGGAAATCAACCTTTGTTAAAGTAAATTTACGCGGCAACAAAGTGTATCCCGACGGTGATACGACACAGGCAATTTCATGTACAATCCCCGAAAATGCCATCGGCAAAGAGAAAATGATTATTGCGGCGCGCCCCAACGCAATCAATCTAAACAAAACCACCGGCTTTAAAACTAAAATAGAAAAGCGCGTATTCCTGACCGACTGTACGGAATACTATGTAAAAATCGGTTCCCAGTTATTGATGATACAAACCCCGCACCGTATTGTCTTTAGCGAAGGAGAAGAATGTTGTGTTGAATTTGCGGAAACGATGTGGTACGACGATGACGGAAATGCAGCGGAAGAAGAGCGCAACCGCCGTCAGTTAATTTAACACCGTTTATTCGTTATGAGAATCCCCTCTCAATGCGCTGCGTTGGAGGGGACTTTCTCTATGTGGAGTAAAAAAAATGAAAAAGAAAACATTAATATTTTTAATACTTCTTTTGTTTATCACATTCGTCTATGCGCAAGAATTTAAGAAAAACAAATATTCAACTGAAATTGATTGTGAAGACCCATTCCCTTTTATTAACGTTAGTGAATACTTAAAAAGTGCTGAACGGGAAATTGATCTTGAACAATATAAAACTGTCATTAGAAATGGTGATATTAATGCAATAGAAAAACCTTATTTAAATGATTTACAATTAGGAGCTTTAACTACAGTTGAATTAAAACTGTTCAGAAATTTATTTTATGCAAAAAAGGGATTTGTTTTTTCGGATGACGAATTAACAAAATACTTTAGTCAGTTTGAATGGTACAAACCGGAATCAAAAAATGTGTCTTTTACTCAATTAGAAAAATCTGCGATAGAAAGGATAAAAATTTTTGAATCCGAATCATCGAGGACGTATGAGTTCGAAAATCGAACCATAGTCTGGGAAGCTTTTAATGGAGGAGCGGATCAAAGAGCACAGTGTCTGAAATTAAATCAAGATAAAACTTTCGAATATATTCCTTCAGAAACAATAAATAGATTACAAAGTATAAAGGGAACATGGAAAATTGGAAAAAATAGAATTGTGTTAAGTGTAGAATCAGAAAATGTGCTTTTGGGTGGTTATGTAGCAGATCATCCAAATACTCCATATATAGACAAAGGAACTCCTGTCATTATTACATATAAAAACGCAATAAAAATATCACTACCATTGAATGAAAGTAAATTGTACAAAAAATATAATTTTGAATGGGGTGAAAAATGGATAATGATTGGGTCATCTGATTATTATATATCGAAATAAAACGCATCAGTCATCTCCATGCTTTTAGAGATGACCGATCATAATACTTTATTTTCTGCAATATTCTTGCCGAATGTCTCTCATATCACGGTATCAAACCGTGAATCATACGTTTAACGGTTTCCACCTGAGCAGGAGAGAGCTGATACAAATCGCGGACGACATCGTTAATAGCCGTATATTTCGGATTTTGCGGAAGCCGTTCGCCGGTTACCAGATATTCAACCGAAACACCGAGCGCTTTTGCAATTTTTACGCCCGTTTCAACATTCGGCAGCACCCCTCGCGCATCAATATATGACAAAAAGGTGCTGTTACTGATCCCCGTCTTTGCAGAAATCTCCTTTACCAGCAAGCCTTGATATTCGATTTCTTCTCTAAGCCTATCCTTAAAAGCCATTGAGCACAGTATAACAAAATCTTGATGTAATCAGCTTGACGAAAACAATATCTTGTCGTAACATCTTATTAAACATCAATATATTGTTTTTCCAGCTGAGTAAAGCTGCATAAAGTTGAATATCGCTTTTTGTGTTTAAGATTTTGGGCGGCTTTTTGCGGTACAACCGCAAAAACCAGGCTTTTCGGGGTTCCGCCTTTCGGCTCCATTCCTTCGGAACATCCCCGCCATGGAGGGCGGTGGTGATAACAGCCTCGAGTTTTTTCCTAAAAACTCGAAGCCAATTTCTGTATAAGGAGGTACGGAAATTGGCAGCGCAGCCCCTACAATCCTTGCCGCATTAAAACTTAACAGTGAACATCGTATGTTGATGAAACCAAGATAAGGAGATTATATGAAGACAAAACTGTTTTTGTCGGTATCGGCGGCGTTCCTTGCCGTTGTACTTGTTGCAGGATGTGTGAGTACGAACTCGGCAACGGGCGGAGTAAATCTCAAAACTAAGGATGTGCGCTTTAAAAGTGAAGCAGGGTCTCTAACAATTTCGAACGAAACGTCATCCGATGTCGTAATCTTTGTCGGAAGAGTTGAAAAGAATGCGGTAATCGGCGGTATTAAGGCGAATGAGCAAAGAACATTCGATTTAAGTAAAGTTCCGGGCATTCCCGATACCGGTTCTCTGTTAATCCGCGCGGCAACGTTTGAAACCTATAAAGGAAGAGCCCGTGTTACGGAAGATGACGTTATTTATACCGGTCTTGTTGTCTACAATTTAAAAGATAAAACCGATAGAAGCTCTTTAAGCATCTACAGAGGTGTCGACAGCAGCCAGCAAAGCTGTATTTATGTGAGCAATGAATCCGAGCATTATGTGTTGGAACTCCGCATGGGAAATCCCGGACAGGGAGACGTTATTGCAACATTACCGCCCCTTCAAACGAACAAACGGATATATCTTTCTCCGCGTGATGACGGCCTTGCTTATGATTTTTATCCGACATTTGTCTTTGTTAATCCGAAAACAGGTGAAAAGACTTCTATGAATGCGGGGAAGACCGACCGGAAAAGAGCCCTGCCTGAAAAAGTCGGAGGCGATTTAACACCGATACGGTTTGCAGGACCTTCAAAATCCCGCATAGGTTATGATGTTGCCTTTATCAGCCTTCAGAATGATACCGGTGCCGGTATTGAATTCCGTAATGCGGAAACGACTTTGCGGAATCAGAAGGGGAACCGCTTTACTCCTTCCGGCCGTACCGATGTCTATGAAATTCAGTCTACAAACGGAGCTGGAGGGCAAACCTATACGGCACTCACTTTTGAATTTGATGACTTTACCAAAAAGACGATCAACCCGTATACCTTTAAACCCGGATATAAATATGAAGTTATCGTTACTCAATTGAACGGTAATTATCAATATGACATCCGTGAAGCGGGAGAAAAGAGTCTTGTTGAGGATGCTAGAATCCAGCTCTTTGGAGAAAATTAGTTCTTCACTGATTAAATTACAAGCGCTTCCTGAAATTCAGTTTTTTAGGGAGCGCTTTTTGTCATAAATATAATAACTGCAAGTCAGGTTCAGTATGAAACGATTAAAAATAGTGACTCTTATAATGATAGCCTCATTTCTGTTTTTTGCTTGTAAAACTGTCCCCACGAAATCCGGAATGCAGGTAGAATACACCGGTACGCCTGTAGCCTCTTCTTCAGACGTTATAGATAACACCTTTACCGCTTCAGTCGTCAATAATTCCCGTTTTGCGGTAACGATAGACGGTAAAAGTATTCGGCCTGAGGAAACGATTAATAACGCCTTTCCCCTCCATGACAGCGAACTGTATGACGGCTGGGGCGTATACTATACCGTTTTGCTGACGAAAAATGTGTTTTACGAACACAAAGAGAAAATACAAATAACCGATAGACAACAAACGGTTGTTATTGCAAATCCTGTTCAGAACGAACGCATATCGGAAACTTATATTATAGTAAAAAACGCATCGAAACAAAGCATACAGCTGACCAACGGATTGGGGACGATTTTTCCCTGCTGTCTTGAAGGACGCATCAATACCCGTGAAGCGAAGCACGAGCATAACATAGCGCCCGGCAGAATCGCCGTGCATGAAATAGTAAAACCGCAGGAAGCGTTATCGTCAGTAAAAGTCTGCGTGTCCGTAGGACGCAAAAATTATCCGTTGACGGATAATACCCACCTCCAACCCGGTTATGTCTACACCTACGCCTTTGACGGAAAACAAGTCGTAAAAGAAGATGAACGTCCGCTTCTTAAAACGGGTGAACCTTTGTGGAAGCAGAGCAGCGCGGACGGAGTTTCCGTTTCAAAACTCATTTCCGCTCCGGCGGGAGACATTTTTTATGCCGTCGGAAAAGTCCGAAAAAAGGATGCAAACGGTAATCCGTATGATGCCGGTTTTATACAGTGCACCGAACATAACGGTAAGGAACGGTGGGCTCGTTCTTTTGATGAAACAGGCTGCGACAGCGCCATCTATGACGGTATCGTGTTGGATAACGGTGATCTGTTAGCGGTAGGACATACGAGCGGAGACGTGCAACACGGGCTTGTACTACTATACTCATCTGACGGTGTTTTACTCAATACGCAGAAAATTGCAAACACTTCCGCCTTTGAATCCGTTATCCCTCTTTCAGCCGGATCTTTTTTAGTTACCGGTTTTGACAGCGAGGATAAACTTATTTTCGGAAAGGTTCATATCGAAAAAAGCGTCATCCGCTATGCGCCCTTTTCCGCGCCGCTGCCCCTTACCGGAACCGAATTTGTTACAAACGCGTTCCCGCTCTACGATAGGCAATCGAAAACACTGTTTGTATGCTGTAATCTGCTTGATACCGTAACCGAATTGCCGCTGTCTTCGGCGCTGTTTGCACTGGCGGAGGACGGTACGGCGAATCGAATCCCCTTGCAGCATGAACTTAAATCCGTTGCGGCGGTCAGAAAGGACGCAAACGGTGTGCTGTATATCGGCGGGGAAACCGGAACGGCAGAGCATTCAACGGCAATGGTCATAATGGTTGACGCTGCGCAGAACCGGCAAAACGTACTGTACACTGGCGGCGCGCCGTATGCGTATATCGCTGATATGCAGCTGAACGAAAAAAGCGGAGAGCTTATCATCGCAGGAACCGAAAAAGCGGCAGACAGCACAGGCAATAACGGAACGCCTTTTTTTAAAAGCCTTGCTCTTTCTTCCGGTAAAGAACTGTGGACGGCGGGGTACTCGGATAAAACCTATGAACTTTTATCTTCTTTTATTCCCTGTACCGATTACGGATTTATTGCAACCTTTACCGCTATCGACGAAAACGGCGAGTACGCCCCGCCGCTTTGTACCGCCCGTCTCAGCGCAACGGGGAAGACAGAAAAGTGAAATAGAATTCCCAAAGAGACACCCTGCACAAGTTTTTGTGAGGCTATAGTTTATTAGGAGGTATATATGAAAAAACGATTTATGCTGGCAGCCGTGATAAGCGGCGTAGTGATCTCTGCGCTTTCTGCGCAGCAGTCTATCGAAACGGTGCTTCGCAAGTTTGACGGAGCCATATCGCAGGCGGCGATTCCGAAAGCGCACGTTTCGATAGGCTTTATTTCGTATGCGGAAACCGATACGAGCGGTACGGTGGTGCCGTGGATGCAGAGTGAAATCAAAAAAGCTGCGGCAAAAATGCGGCGCATCAATCTGATACAGTCGAAAACGCTTATGCCGCAGGAACAGACGGGCATTGCAACCCGCGGCGCTTCTTTCGGAAAACAGCGGACAATTGCTGCAAAGGATCGAAAGTATATCCTTACCGGCAGATACTATGAAAATAAATCGGCCGGTGTCGTCGAATTGACTCTTGAACTTTCAAGCACGGACGGAAAACTGCTTGCTTCGGAAACCGCTGTCATCCCGATAACGGAGATTACCGACAGAAACCTAACGCTCTATCCCGAAAACCTTGCGCAAGCGGAGGCTATCAAGGAAGAGTTTACGCAAGCCGCAGCGGAAGTGCAAAGCGCTCCGCCTGCCGCAGCAAAAAGCGGAACGATTGACATTACCGCGGTAATGCTCGATCCGGATAATAATCTTGTAGACATTCTGTATCCGGGCGATACGGTTAAATTTCTTGTCAGTACCGGCACGGACGCCTACATCGCCATTATGGGTATCGATGCAAACGGGAAGCAGTATTCGCTGCCGGTGAAAGATAACTTCTTAAAAGCCGATATGCCGCGTACATTCCCCGATGACGATGTAGATTATCAAGTGGTAGATGGAGTATTCGGTTCGGAACATCTTTTTATCTACGCAGCCTCAACTCCCGAAGGACTACCCAAACCGGTCAGCGAGGGAGCTTATCAGCCCAATACCGTCTTGAATGCCGCGCGCGGTATGGTTGCTGTTGCCAAACAGAAGAAGCTGGAAACCGGTGTGTTTGTGATCCCGTACACGGTGATGAAAAAGTAATTTGTTATGTAGGGGGGATTTTTCTTTTTTTCCGATAAAAAGAAAAATCCCCCCTACGACCCCCAAAAAGAAAAATGACGGGTAAAGAGGGGGGCTTATTAGTGTATCCCCCTCTTTACAATCTCCCCCATCACTGAATAAGGAGTCATAAAATGAAGTATCTTAAAAAATTCTTGTTCTGCTGTACCCTGTTTGCGTTTACAGCAGCCGCAGTAACGGCGCAAGAAGCTAAAAACGCTCTGCTGATTGCGAACGGCGATTATGCGCGGGATATGGGATCGTTGAAAGAGCCGATACCGGAAGCGTGGGGGTTAAAGTCCGCATTGGAAAGTATCGGCTTTAACGTTACGCTGGTGCAGAATGCAGACCGCGATCAGATGCGGCGTGCCTTAAAAGCCTTTAAAGACAAGACGAGGAGCGCAGGCGGCATTGCCTTTTTCCACTACGGCGGGCACGCGATGCAGATAAAAGGGGCGAACTACCTTATTCCGCTGCGGGCAGCGCTTGAAGATGAGCAGGACGTTGCCTATAACTGCGTAAACGTAAACGACCTGATGGACAGCATGGCAGGGGATTCCAACGTGGTCGTCCTCGATTCGTGCCGGAACAACCCGTTTGCGCAAAGCGCGCACCGCGGGGCTGACACGCGCGGACTTGCAGCCATCGGTAGAAAACCGAAGAACTCGATCATTGTGTATTCGGCCTCCGAGGGAAACACGGCGAAAGACGGGGTATTCACGCCCATTCTGACCAAACGGATAACCGAGAAAAACAGAACCTTTTCCGACATCCTTTTAACAATTCGAAAGGAAGTGCAGCAGCAAACGAACGGCAAACAAAACCCCGGCGAATATCGGGAATTAGTCGATCCTATTTACTTAGCAGGCTTTGACGCATCCGCGCCGGTACAGCAAGCGGCGTACACGCCGCCGGTACGGCAGGAAAACCGGAACAATACGGGAGAGCGGACGTACCGCGTAAACGGGGTAAGCTTTACCATGAAGCCGATTGCAGCCGTGCAAGGCGCGGTGCTGGGGGATAACAGTCGAAGTAATAATCAAGAACACTCGGTAAGCCTATCGGCATACTACATAGGGCAAACGGAGGTAACGCAGGAGCTGTGGAAAGCGGTTATGGGAAATAATCCGAGTACTTTTACCGATTCGACAAAAAATCCGGTAGAGAAGGTAAGCTGGTACGACTGCATCGAATTTTGTAACGAGCTGACGGCGGAAGTGATGGGCGAAGAACATTGCGTGTACAAAGTACGGGGTTCTTCGGTAACAGCCGACTTTAGCCAAAAAGGGTTTAGGCTGCCGACGGAGGCGGAGTGGGAATATGCGGCAATGGGCGGCAGGTACTATACGTATGCAGGAACCAATAACGATGCTTCGTTAAAAGACTATGCGTGGTATGATGCAAACAGCGGCGATAAGACACATGAGGTAGGAACAAAGCAAGCGAATAAGTACGGACTCTACGACATGAGCGGGAATGTTGAAGAATGGTGCTGGGACTGGTGTAGCAGTGGTACGCCTACAAGCGGCCAGAGCGATCCGAGGGGCGCTGCGTCCGGTACTTACCGCGTCGTACGCGGTGGTTGCTGGATGTTTGTCGCGAATAGCGCCGCTCGTGCCTGTCGGGACTACGGCTACCCGGACATTCGCGGCGACTATCTTGGCTTGCGTGTGGCTATGTCCAAGGATTGACGTCCTTGTCAATTCTTGGACGCGAGTTTCGGCAGGCTCCGCCTGCCAAAACATCGCTTCTGCATGGAACCACCGCCGTCCATGATGAAGAAATAATGTGTAATGGGTAATTACAAATTATCAATTAAATAGAAAGGAAGAAACGATGAACGATAAAACAGCGCAGGAATTTTCCGCTTCGGAAAAAGGTTCGTTTGCGGAATTTACCATACGGGAACGGTTTCCCAAAATATTTAGAGAGGTATGTTCCGAACAATATGATGAATTTATAGAACACACAACGGTGGCGGACGGCATTAAAGACGGCGATCATGCAGGATTGTCCGCCTTAAAAAAAGTAGTCGAGCCGTATAACGGTAAAACGCTTAAAAACTTTTTCCATGATGAGCCGTTTTTTCTTGTGGAGTTTTATTTTTATCATTTGTTGTTGTGTAAACGGAATTACAGGAACCTCGGATTTGATTTTTTTGCCTTTAAAAAAGGTGCGAGTTATAAGGATAAGGGCGATGAGTATTCCGGCTATCTTGCACAGCTTTTTAAAAAATACGAAGAAATAACCGCTGCCAAAACGAATAAAACAGAAAACGGCTCTGATCCCGATGATGAAATTGATAATCTCATCAAAAAGGTATTGCGTTTTTCTCTGGAGGCAAATACCGGCGATTTAAGTCAACTGCGTGAAATAAAATCGGAAGATGTATCTGTGCTGTGCGACGAAACGGAATGCTGTATCGGCTATCTTACCCATAAATGCTATGATCGTTTCGATATTATTTGCGATAACAGCGGGGCGGAATTGTTCAGCGATGTGTATTTGGCGGCGCTTTGTATACTGTTCGGTATGGCGAAAAAAGTGATATTGCATGTAAAGCCCTGCCCTTTTTTTGTTTCCGATGCAACGCTTGACGACTTTGCAAAATTACTTACCTTGCTGACAGCCCACGACAAAAATCCCGAATTGCTGAAATTCCTGCGTGAAAAAAAGATAGAAGTAAAGACCGATGATTTTTGGGTGCAGCCGTATTATTTCGATTCGATGCCGCATACCTTAAAAGAGCATTTTATAAAAAGCGATCTGGTAATCGTAAAGGGCGATTTAAATTACCGCCGCTTGGTAAAGGATTGTCATTGGGAAGTGAGCGACCGCTTAAAAGACCGCTCTCTTTTAAAGAAATCCAATGGCTCGCTCATTCCGGTTGTCGCGCCGCGGGTGTTAAAATCCGATCTTTTAATCGGCATCGATAAAGTCTTTGAAGCATTTGCGCGGAATGAGGATCCTAAGTATAAAACGGACGGCAAATGGGGCGTCATTCAGACGGCAATGAGTACCGATGGCAACAAATTATATAAAAAAAGACAGGAAGCAGCGGAAACGCGGCGCAAAAAAGAGCGGGATAAACAGGCAAAGAAGAGGAAAAAAAGAGAGAAAGCAGAAACTGAAAAAGCAAATGATGCAGAAAAAGAAAAATCAAAATTAACCAAGTCAGAAAAATGGTATTATCGGGTTTTTAGTATTCTGTTTGGAGGGATAAGCATATCAGCGTTTAGTATTTTAGTTCTTTGCGTTTTCATTGCTGGTTCAATTACTTTTTGCCGAGTACCAGGAAACGAGAAGGCTTTCTCAGCGTTGGCAAAAGGCATGAATTTTTCGGTTGTTTTGTCTGCTTTAACGCTTCTTGTAGGCGGCTCAATTATATTGCCCAAATTTTTATTGCAATCGGAAGTAGCAACTGCCGTGGAAAATGGACTGAAAGAACATGCCGATAAAATTATACAAGAAAAAACCGACAGTTATATCAAAAATGAAATAAAAGATGCAAAGAACGAGATGACAAAATTTGACGCGCATTTTTCGCGGATGATTGCTTTTTTTCTGAACGAAAACTATCCGGTTTGGAGTGTCGGCTGGTGTTTCCGTTCTCTTAAAAGATATGGAAAGTTGGATGTGGTATCAGTCGGATTTAATGAATATATCGATTTTATTCAATTCATTCAAAAAGGTGTTTTGGAGAATGCAATACAAACCTTTAACAAAAAAGTACGCAAATGCAAGGATATGAAAGTTTCCTGTTTTACCATTTTTAAAGAAGAAGCCGATGTCTCGCGGGAACCTTCTCCCGAGCGGCCTATTATACGGGCAATAAAAGATATCGCCGATTTTGAATACTCGGTCTTTTTTACCGATGCACAAAAAGATATGGGGAAAAAGTCGGTATTGGAACCGATTTGCCTGAGTGTCGGAAGATTTGCGCAGGATTTATGTATCATCCTTTTGGAAAACGGCAAAAAAATAGAAAAAGCTCTTCCCGGTGCCAAAACAGCCGATAAATGGCTTTTAGACAAAATACTGGAGATATCGGAATACGGACAAAAGTATTCAAAAGAAATAACCACAAGAAATGATTACAAAGAAAAACTTTTTACGACGCTTACCCAATTAAAATCGGAAACGATTAACCTCACCCAACGAAAAGAAGAAAAAATCGAACAACTCCGCTTTTTTAAAGGACTTCCGAAAGCTGCTAAAGAATCGAAAATTTCCAAAACCTCGCCTGCGATTTAAAGATGGATTATCCATATCATTATAGAAGAAAGGAGGCATAAAATGAAGTATCTTAAAAAATTATTCTTGCTCTGCTGCACGCTGTTTGCGTTTACAGCAGCCGCAGTAACGGCGCAAGAAGCTAAAAACGCCTTGCTGATTGCGAATGGCGATTACGGGAGAGGTATGGGATCGTTACCCCAACCGGTACCGGAAGCGGCGGAGTTAAAGTCAGCGTTGGAGAGTATCGGCTTTAAGGTTACGCTGGTAAAAAATGCAAATCTTGAAGATATGCAAAAGGCGCTTTCCGCATTTAAAGCAAAAACGCAGCGCGAGGGCGGGTATGCGTTCTTCCACTACGGCGGGCACGCCGTGCAGATTAACGGGGTAAATTATCTTATCCCGCTTAAAGCGAACCTCGATGATGAACTTTCCGTCGGATACCGGTGTGTCTATGTCGATGAGGTTATGAACAGTTTAAGAGGAGATGCAAACATCATTATTTTGGATTCGTGCCGGAACAACCCGTTTGCGCAAAGTGCGCACCGCGGCGCGGGAACACGAGGGCTTGCCGCCGTCGGGATAAAACCGCCGAATTCGATAATCGTCTATTCTGCAGCAGCCGGACAAGAAGCCGCCGACGGTCTTTTTACACCGGTACTGACAAAATTAATCACGCAGAAAAACAAAAAAATAGAGACCGTGCTAAAAGAGGTACGGAACGAAGTGTTCAAACAAACGGGCGGCAAACAAAAACCGGGCGAATACACTGAGCTTATGGGCGATGTGTATTTGGCAGGCTTTGACGCCTCCGTACCGGTTCAGCAGGCGGTCTACACGCCGCCGGTACGGCAGGAAAACCCGAACAATACGGGAGAGCGGACGTACCGCGTAAACGGGGTAAGCTTTACCATGAAGCCGATTGCAGCCGTGCAAGAGGCTATGTTAGGCGATAATAGCCAAAGAAATAACAAAGAACACTCGGTAAGCCTATCGGCGTACTACATAGGGCAAACGGAAGTAACGCAAGAGCTGTGGCGGGCGGTGATGGGAAGCAATCCGAGTGAATTTACCGCTTCGGTAAAAAATCCGGTAGAGGAGGTGAGCTGGTACGACTGCATTGAGTTTTGTAATGAACTTACAGCGGAAGTGATGGGCGAAGAACACTGCGTGTACAAAGTACGGGGTTCTTCCGTTACCGCCGACTTTGGCCAAAAAGGCTTTAGGCTGCCGACGGAAGCTGAATGGGAATATGCGGCAATGGGCGGCAGGTACCATACGTATGCAGGAACCAATAACGAGGCTTCGTTAAAAGATTATGCGTGGTACAAGTCAAGCAGCGGCAATAAGACACATGAGGTGGGAACAAAGCAAGCGAATAAGTACGGGATATACGATATGAGCGGTAACGTATGGGAATGGTGCTGGGACTGGTATAGCAGTAGTACGCCATCCGGCGGCCAGAGCGATCCGACCGGCGCTGCTTCCGGTACTTACCGCGTCGTACGCGGAGGTGGCTGGGGGCATGGCGCGGATAACGCCGCTCGTGCCTATCGGGTCTACGACCGCCCGGACAATCGCAGCTTCAGTCTTGGCTTGCGTGTGGCTATGTCCAAGAATTGACGTCCTTGTCAATTCTTGGACGCGAGTTTTGGTAGGCTCTGCCTGCCGAAACTCGCTATTGCGTGGAACCACCGCCGTCCATGGCGGTACGCGATGAAACCGAACAGGTTTAATGTATAGGTAGCGGAAAGAAAGTATAATGGGAATGAGCTATGAAAACGTGGCGTATTCTGTTTTTCAGTTCAGAAGGTGGTAGCGTTATATGTGGACGGTAGTGATAAATATAGTAGAGATATGGGCACTATACCCTCGTGGGTGAAGGAAACTAAAGAATTGGAAGACTATTTCGGTTTTATAGATTCGGATTATCAGAGCCTGCACTCAAGTGAACCGCACGTATCAGTACGATAAAAAAGGAGCCCCACAATGAAACATAAACACATTTTAATTACCGTACTTTTTGTTTTTTCCGTCTGCACCCTAGCTATGGCACAGACGAGACGGATTGAAGCGAAGAAGAAAACGGGAGAAAGCAGCGGTTTTGCAATGAGTAATCCTGAACTTGTGTTCAACTCTGTGCATTCGATGAGTATAGAAGCTATTGCTTATTCGCCTGATGGTGCATATCTGGCAAGTGGCTCTAACGATAACACAATAAAGATATGGGAAGTTGAAACAGGAAGATTATTAAGGACACTAATAGGACATACGGATGATGTATATTCTGTTAGCTATTCACCTGATGGAAAATATATTACAAGCGGTTCTCGGGATGAAACAATCAAAATATGGGAAGTTGTAACGGGCGAGTGTATAAGAACATTAACAGGTCATACAAGTTTGGTAAAATCTGTTACTTACTCACCTAATGGAAAATATTTGGCGACTGGCTCTTGGGATAAAACAATAAAGCTATGGGAAGTGGAAACAGGTGAGTGTATAAAAACATTAACTGGGCATACTGGTTATATAGAATCTGTCGCTTACTCATCTGATGGAAAATATGTGACAAGTGGTTCTTATGACAAAACAGTAAAGCTGTGGGAAACGGCAACGGGAAACTGCATAAAAACATTGAGCGGGCATACAGATATAGTACGTTCCGTTAGCTTTGCTCCTAATGGAAAATATTTTGCAAGTAACTCTAATGATGAGACAATCAAGATATGGGAAGTAGCAACTGGTAACTGTGTAAAAACGTTAATAGGAAGCGAATCCATATCTTCTGTGTCTTATAGCCCTGATGGGAAGTATCTGGTAAGTGCTTCAGTGGGCGCAGCCAAATTATGGGAAGTTGCAAGTGGTAACTGCATAAAAACATTAAGCGGGGGACGTATTGCTTATAGCCCGGATGGTGCATATTTAGCAATTGCTTATGCTAGAATTACGATTTTGAAAGTGCCAACCGGAGAGTGCATAAAAGAAATAGGAGATGATTCAAGTACCGTATATTCTGTTGCTTACTCGCCCGATGGCACATATTTAACAAGTGCTTCATTGACTGGGGTCAAACTATGGGAAGCACAAAGCGGCAAGTATATAAAAGCATTAGAAGGGCATGGAATTTGTGTAAACTCTGTAGCTTATAGTCTCGACGGAATGTATGTTGCGAGCGGTTCTGATAATAAAACAGTCAAGATTTGTGAAGCGGCAACAGGTGAGTGCATAAAAACATTTGAGGGACATACAGATGAGGTAAATTCCGTATGTTATAGCCCTGATGGAAAATATTTAGCAAGCGCTGCTGGAGACACATATAAATGTAATGATAAAACAATTAAACTGTGGGAAATAAAAACAGGGAGAGTGTTGAAAACATTAACCGGACATACAGATGCAGTACTTTCTGTTAGTTTTTCACCTAATGGGAAGTATTTGGCGAGCGGTTCAAGTGATTACACAATTAAGCTATGGGAAGTAGCAACCGGAAAATGCATAAAAACATTAGCTGATCATACATATCATGTGGAATCTGTTGCCTATTCGCCTGATGGAAAATATCTGGCAAGCGGTTCTAGAAGTAGGATAATCAAAATTTATGAAGCAGAAAGTGGTAGAGTATTAAAAACATTTGAATTTGGAAGTCCCGTAACATCTGTATGCTATAGTCCTGACGGTGCGTATTTGGCTAGTTGTTCTTGGGATGGTACGATCAAAATATGGAATGCGGCAACAGGAGAATGTATAAAAACTTTGGCTGGTCATACAGGCTGGGTAAAGTCTGTATGTTACAGCCCTGACGGTACATATTTAGCGAGCGGCTCTAATGATAACACCATCAAATTCTGGGATGCATCTACCGGTGAGCTACTAGCCACTACATTCAACCTGAAAGAAGGCGAAGAATGGCTCACCTACACTCCCGAAGGCTTTTTTGCAGGGAGCGAGTGGGCAACAAAAAACTTGGTGCATATCGTGGACGGCATGAAGACAGTCGGTATAGACCAGATGTACGACTCCCTCTATCGCCCGGATTTAGTCTCCGCTAAATTGAGTGGCGAGGATATTTCGCCCTATGCACAAAAAGTAAATTTTGCTTCTCTCATGCAAACCGGCTCTGCCCCTGTTGTAACATTTTTAAGTCTTGAGGATGAGGTTAAAGATAGAGATGTAACAATAGAATTTGTAATTCAAAATACGGGCGGTGGAATTGGCGAGGTAAACCTCTTACTTAATGGCAAAAACATTCGCCTCGCTGAAAAAGCGTCAAGCAAAACTGGAGAGACTGTGCACTTCTCGCACACCATCACCTTGCAAAATGGTAAAAATACAGTTGAACTCTATGCAAAAAATGAAGCCGGCAAGGTGGAAAGTTTACATGTAAGTAAAACACTAAACTGGCAGGGCTCTGTGAAAAAGCCTAACCTCTATATTTTTACTGTTGCAATCAATAAATATAGAGATCGCCGATTGCAACTAAAATATGCAGTGCCGGATGCTGAGTTCATATTAAAAGGCTTTTCAAGTCAGAAAAAATCATTATATCAAAATATCTTTACACACCATCTCTTTGATGACAATGTAACAAGAGATGGCCTTAAGTCATCATTTGAAAAACTGGGGGATGAGGTTCAAGCTGATGATGTCTTCGTTTTCTATATTGCAGGGCATGGTATCACGTATGATGAAGATGGGGACTACTATTATCTTCCTTCAAACTTTCGTTTTACAAATTCTGAAGCTATTCAACAACAAGGCATCTCAAAAAATGACCTTACTCGCTATCTTTCTCTCATAAAGGCAGGCAAAACTTTAATGTTGATGGACACATGTAATGCAGGCTCTTTTTTAGGAAACAATACGAGGGGATTATCCGAGCAAACGGCAATAGACCGCCTCTCCCGCTCCACAGGACACGCCACAATAGTTGCGTCTTCTGATGATCAAGTGGCAATGGAAGGCTACGAGGGTCATGGCATTTTCACCTATATCTTAGTAGAAGGCCTGAGAGGCAAGGCAGACACAGATGGAGATGGATTTATCACATTGCAAGAGTTAAGCGCATATACGGAAGAAGAAGTGCCTCGCCGCTCTTATGAAAAGTGGGGCTATGAGCAAACTCCTATGAGAAATTTACGCCGCCAAGATTTTCCGATATATACTTCCGGCAACCGGTAAAAAAACTGCAATGATTGCAAGGTAAATTGGAGAAAGTGCTCATCATCATACCTTTTTGAAATCTTTGTGTGCTCTGCAGTTAGTCATCATATTTATACAAAAAGGAGCCATAAAATGAACCATCTAAAAAAACTCTTGTTCTGTTGTACGTTCGTTGCGCTTACAGCTACGGCAGTCTTTGCGCAAGAAGCCAAGAACGCCCTGCTGATTGCAAACGGCGATTATCCGGATGAGATAGGTGATCTACCTAGGCCAATCCCCGAAGCGGAAGAACTAAAGGTGGCATTGAAAAGCATAGGTTTTAAGGTAACGCTTGTAAAAGATGCTGACCGGGAAACAATGGAAGAAGCTCTTCAGCAGTTTAAAGAAAAAACTGAAAAAGCCGGAGGTATGGCCTTCTTTCACTACGGCGGGCATGCCATACAAGTTGATGGAATTAATTACCTGATACCGACCCGCACAAATATTAAAAATGAATCGAAAGTGCGTTCCCGCGGTATTAAACTTGATGAAATTATGGAGAGTATGAGCGGAGAAGCTAATATTGTGGTACTCGATTCCTGCCGTGATAATCCGTTTAAAAACAGCCGCGGTGGTGGAGAGCGCGGGCTTGCTGCTGTAAATAAAGTACCGCCTAAATCAATCATCATTTATTCTGCCGGTTCAGGGGAAAAAGCAAAAGACGGTGTTTTTACGCCGATTTTAATTAAAAAAATTATCCAGCCAGATAAAACGATTGAAAAGGTTTTTAAAGAAGTTTCAAAAGAAGTACAGGAAAAAACTGCAAATGACCAAATTCAAATACCCGCCGCATACACCCAGCTTGATGAAGATATCTTTCTTGCAGGACGAACCAGCTCTGTTAAAATATTGACCGGTAGTCTCCTTATTAACAGTGAATTTGCAGGTATTGTGTTTATTGATGGTGAACAAAAAAGTGCTATTAAAGAAGACGGTTCGATATTAATAGAAGACCTGCAAACAGGTTCATACACCGTAGAAGTAAAATCGGATATTAATACCTTCAAAAAAAAGGTAAAAATAAGTGATGATAATAATAGGGCTGTCGTGAGCATAAAAACAGGCAGCATTAAACTGACAAGCGAAGTTTCGGGTAAGATATATCTTAATGACAAAGACTATGGAACTATCAGCAAGTCTGCTCCTATTGTTCTTACAAAATTACTGGAAGGAAATTATCAGATTGAAGTCCGAACAGAATCACAAACATTTAAACAAGAAGCAAAAGTACATGTTGGAGAAACAACTTCTATTGCCGTGTGTAAACCGGAAGAGCCTACGGTAAAATCTGTATCTCAAAAAAAAGACTCGTATTCAGACGATGATTTTTATGCTTTCGGTTTCTACGGCTCATATAATTTAGGAATTTCACCTGTTTATAAACAAGCTGGCGCTACCAATACTTCTCAATCATCACACTTCACCACAGAGGAAAAACCGCTTCTTAATCAGGGCTTCAGTGCAGGCTTTACATGGGCACGATTTTATTTAGGCCGTATTATTGATTTGCAACTTTGCACAGGATATACATTTTATTATCATTCATTTGGAAACGAGGAAAGCATTATCCACCATGAATTTGATGCATTTGGACTTAAAATTGGTTTTGGATCTAGACATATAAAGTTCCATTTTGGAGCGCAGCTATATTCCCATTGGGAAGAAGTACAGTATGCTTCAATACGGGGAAAGGAAAACACAACGGGAACAGCCTGTTTTGGAATTGCTCCCGGCTGCGGCTTAGACTTTGCACTCGGTAATTATTTTTCAATGTATGCGGAATATAGATCAAGGATAACAATATCCAACCATACATCTTTTAAACATTCATGCAATATTGGCATAAATCTTAACGTACTGAAAGTGAGGATATAAGGATGAAAAAAATTATTATTTTATTGTTTACAATTTTTTTAGTCATATCATGTGAAAGCAGCTATAAATATGGCGGTTATTATTTTACTATTCTTAGTGACGACACTGTACGGTTTGATAGACTACAGGATAAAGAAATTTCAGGAACTTTTTATTTGCCGAAAAAAATATATGGACGGAAAGTAACGCAAATCGGCAGTAATGCTTTTAAGGACTGCAAAAAAATAACCCGCATTACTATCATCAGCACAATAACTGAAATAGGAAGCTATGCATTTGAAGGCTGCACAAGTTTAGAAAGCATAACCTTTGAAGATCCTTACGGATGGAAAACAGAAGATCTGTGGCAGACAATCACTCCATTAACGCTGACAGATCCTACGAAAAATGTAGCATTCCTTAAAGATGAGTATAGATATTACCGTTGGTATAAATAAGCAGTATCTGCGCCCTTCCTTTGGGCTTCTATTTTCGATTGGATTTAACGTGATGCAATGCAGAGTGTGTAAAATATAGAATTGTGATATTATCATGATAATCGGGGGATTACATGAAATATGATTTTACCACAAGGATAAACAGAGCCGGTTCAGGTTCACGTAAATGGGATGCGATGTATCAGGTCAACCCGCACGTCGATTCGTCCGTTGTGCCGCTTTCGGTTGCCGATATGGAATTTAAAATGCCGCCGGAGTTAACGGAAGGGCTCAAGCACTATCTTGATAACGCTGTGCTGGGTTATACGGAACCAACAGCTGCATATAAAGAGGCAGTACAAAATTGGATGAAGACACGGCACAATTGGGCGATTGAACCCGATTGGATTGTTCCCACTGCGGGTGTTGTGCCTGCAATTTTTAATGCGCTTAGAGCTTTTACCGAACCGGGAGACGGCGTTATTTTGCTGTCGCCGGTGTATTATCCTTTTTTTAGGGCAATACGCTTACAAGGGCGGAATGTTGCAGCATGTTCGTTGCAGGAAAACGAAGGCCGTTATACGATTGATTTTGATACATTGGAACGGCTCGCTGCAGATCCGCGTAATAAGGCACTGCTCTTTTGTTCTCCTCATAATCCTGTCGGCAGAGTATGGACAAAAGAGGAACTGCATAAAATAGAAGAAATCGTATTAAAGCACAATCTTTGGCTGTTTTCGGATGAAATCCATTTTGATATTGTGATGCCGGGGTATACGCACACCGTTTTCCAATCGTTAGGGGATGATCTTGCAGAGCGGACAATCACTTTTACCGCTCCTTCAAAGACGTTCAACATCGCCGGTTTGGGAATCAGCAATATCATCATTACAAATGAAAATATGCGGGAAACTTTTGTAAATGCCCAAGAGCTTGGGGCGGGAGCATTGTTCACGGCATTGAGCTATAAGGCCTGTGAAATTTGCTATACGCAGTGCGCAGCGTGGCTCGATGAATTTTTGTCCGTAATCGATGCCAATCAGCGTATTGTGCAGCAGTTTTTCCAAACGCATCATCCCGAAATTAAAGCGCCGCTCATCGAAGGCACGTATCTGCAATGGCTCGATTTTAAGGCGCTGGGAATGGAACACAAGACTTTGGAAGAATTTATGACGCAAACGGCGCAAGTGTTCTTTGATGAAGGATATATCTTCGGCGAAGAAGGCAGAGGGTTTGAACGGATTAACCTTGCAGCCCCCGCATCGGTCATTACCGAAACTCTCGAACGGCTGAGCAGGGCATTGCAGACATTGAAACGGTAAAAATAATTATATCACGCATGGGCTGCATGCAAGCCAATCAACCTTACCGTTCAGTACAACTGTCTTCGATTGCTTCAAAAAACAGTCTGATGCGTTTACCCTGCCTTCCCGTTCTTTCCATCTTTAAAAAAGCTGACAATAATACAGATCATAATGATACCGAGCGGAAAGGCGGCGATAATCGATAAACTTTGCAGCTGGCTAAGATTGCTGCCGGTAAGGATGAGTGCAGCCGGTAGTAAGATAAAAACAACCGACCAAAAAGCTCTCAAGCTTTTTTTAGGCTCACTGCCTTCAAGCTGCCGCTGCGAATAAGACGCGATAACCATCGTAATTGCATCGAATGTACTCGCATAAAGGGCAATCATCGTGATGATGAGTAATATTAAACCGACTTTCGCAAGCGGCAGCGTTTCCAAAATACTTAAAATAATTTCGGCAGGAGCGATACCCTTCGCAAGCCGCTCGGCTGCCGGTAACAATCCATGCGTTTCCAAATAAAGTCCGTAGTTTCCCAGCACGATAAACGAGCAATAGGTTCCCGCGATGCCGCACATAAGCCCGCCCAGTATGGTGTTCCGTACCGTCCGCCCCTCCGAGATTGTCCCGATAAAGAACGGCGTTGCGACAAACCATGCAATCCAATATGCCCAATAAAAAATTGTCCACTGCTGCGGGAACCCTGCGCCGTCTGCGCCCGAAATCCGTAAGGGATCCATCCATGTGGAAAGCGAGATAAAGTTTTGCAGCATCTTCCCGATGCCGGTTATACTCGTTTCGATAATATAGAGCTTAGGGCTGAACAAAAACACAAAGACAATGAGACTTGAAAAACACACAACGGCAATTTTTGCCAGATGAGAAATACCTTTTATCCCCAGCAAAACAGCCGAGGTATATACCGCTGCAATAATGCAGAGTACAATCAAGGTCAGCGCCCTCGATTCGGGAATGCCGGAGATGGTAGAGATTGCCAGTGATAACAGCGGCGTTGCAAGCGAAAATGTCGTCGCGGTTCCTGCTAAAAGCCCGACAACTGAAAATACATCGATGACGGTTCCCAGTATACCGTCGATTTTATTACCGAAAAGAGGGCGGCATGCTTCGGACAGTTTTTGCTTTTTCCGCTGCCGCACATGGAGCATATAACCGAACGCAACAGCGCACACAATATGAAAACTCCACGGGGTAATGCCCCAGTGAAACAGCGGGTATGTTGCAGCCCAGTCTTGCCGTTCAGCTGCCGTAAGCGCCGTTTGCCCGAACGGTGATGCTGTGTAGTAATATCCCCACTCGATAAGCGACCAGTATAAAATATCTGCTGCCATCGTAGAGGTAAAGATCATGGCGCCCCATGCAAAATTACTATAGCGCGGCTTATCAAGCGAACCTAACCGTATCGTGCCGTATTTTGAAAAAGCCAGATAAAACGCGATGCAAACTAATCCGAAGCCGAGTACAATGTAGAAAAACCCGAGTTTATTGACAAAAATATTCCATAGCGTATCGATTGCTTTCATCGATTGTTGCGGGAAGATGATCAGCAATGCCGCAATACCCATTACAATAAAGAGCGGCAAAAGCGTAATAACCCAATCGATTTCTCCGGAACCGCGCTTTTTATCGAGCTGCCGAGTGCTCATTTTGTGGTTGTTCATTTTTTTCTCTTATTCTTGTGGAGAGGTTAATTCCTCGATGCGCTGCATCGAGAGATGTTGATCCCGTTCATCAGAATAATTTATCATCTGCACAATTTGTTTGTAATAATCTTTTGCGTACCGGTACATCTTTAGTCCGTACTCACCGAAATTTTCTCCCAGCGCTTGTTTGTAACATGTCCACAGCGCCCATAAGAATCCTGCAAGCGCAACATAGATATAGACACGTAGCTTTTCTTCACTTTCCGGATCGCGGCGGAAGTAGCGGTGCATAAGATCGTTTATTTGAGTTTCGGAAAAGTAAGAGTAAATGGAAAACATTGCAAGGTCAGCCAGTGGATCGCACATCGCAGCGTATTCCCAATCGATCAGTTTTACCTCGCAGTCGCTAACAATAAAGTTATCGCAGATTAAATCGATATGAGTCAACGCTTCTGTCTTTTTCAACGTGTCAAGCAAGTCAAGCAGAGCATTCATCTTTTCCCGGACATCGGCATAATCGTAAAATAGAATGCCATGCTTTGCTTCCGCCTGCTTTTCATAAAAATTAATCCGCTCTCTAAAATCGAAACGGTGCCGTACCGTAATACCGGATGTATGCAGCTTACGGGCTATCCACATACATGCTTCCAAATCATCCGGATTATGAGGATTCGCTATGTGCATATTTTCTTCAAATTGACTGATTTTTACACCGTTCGTTTGATCAAAATAAATAACCTTATCGGAGATACCGAGCGGCTCAATCGCTTTATACACTGCATATTCCTGTTTCCGGTTGATAAGAATATCAGTACCTGCCCCCGGAATACGGAAAATATATTTGTTGTTATTCAGTTCAAATATAAAAGATTTATTGGTCATCCCAAGCCGTAACGGACGCAAATTTTTAATCTGCATTTCGGGCTTTCCGAACACACGGGAAATCAATTCCATCCATTTATTCTGTGTGGAAACCATGTAAGAAGTGTCGAATTGGCGCAACTCTTCCAAGGACTCAAATTCATACACTTGGTTGGCGGGTTGTTTATTGGCAAATATCGTCAGTGTATTTAAATGACGACGCAACACGTCTTCCCAGTACCAGTCGTCAGTGTCCTCGCGATGATACGCTTCTTCAATCATCGGACGGATAGCATTGGAAAAAGCACGGGAAAAATAGACCGGCCCGTACATCACCCATGCGTTCCTACCTCCCACCTTTACCTTCATTATCTTGTCGTGTAAACCGAGCTGCAGCACCCATTCATTGGTCTTCTCGTTCATTTTGACCGACGAATACCATGAATCGTATTCATGCGCGTGATACATATTTTTTCGCAGCCAGTTGTCGCTGGAAAGAATATACGTGTTTTTGAGTTTATCGCGGACATGATACAGTGTTGAAAGGTTATTTTTGCTTTCAAAATCGGGATTATATACAAGTTTTACATTGTATTTATCGATAAGGTACTCGAATGTGTCTTTCAGATAGCCGACGACTACGGTAATATCGGTAATGCCCGCTTCCTGCAACTGTTTTATCTGGCGTTCAATCATCCGTTCACCGAACACTTCCAGCAGTCCCTTAGGTGTTGCATACGTGAGCGGAATAAACCGCGAGCCGAAACCCGCCGCCATGATAATGGCATTATCAACCTTACACGAATCGTATTCGGTATGTGCTTTAATCGTTAATACTCTTTTACCGATGGCAGGCAGCCCGTTTGTCTTGAGAAGACCGTCCTGCTCCATAGCAAAAAGAATTTGATTGACGTAAGCAAGCGATATTTTTAATGTACCGGCAATGTCCCGTTGTGTAATAGCCGGATTTTTTTTCATTAATTCGATAATCTGAAAATACCGTCTTTTCATATACAGTGGAGTATATTTTAGCTTTTGTTCGCTGTCAATAGCGGTTATAGAAGAAAGTGAACAAAAAGTGCAGAGGGAACATACCGATGAGCGCTACAAGGCCGTTTCTTCCGGAGAAACGCTGAATTGCCGTCATAGTCTCGTACTCAGCGAACCCCCTCACGTTACTTTTTCCGGCTATACGGCGTATTTTCAAGCGGCAGTTTGGTTCTAAAGATACCGTCGCGGTTATAATACGCAAGCGCTACCGCAGGTGCTGTCGGGATACTGGCAATTTCGCCGACTCCCTTTGCGCCGCAAGCAAGTTCATTATCGTTATGTTCAATAATATCAACCTTTATCGGCGGTACCTGCGGCGCTTTAAACAGGCCGAGCGTACCGAACTTGGCAGTCGGAACACTCTTTTGCAGCGGATAGTCCTCCGTCAGCGCATACCCGAGGCTCATCACGACACCGCCTTCGATCTGTCCTTGCAGCGAAATCGGATTAAGCGCGCGGCCTACATCGTGCGCGGCTTCCACATACGCGAGTTTTCCTTCTTCATCCAAATCGATGAGGTGCGTTGCGTATCCGTAAGCAACATGACTTACCGGATGGGGCTTATCGGAACCTATTTTGTCCGTCGGATAGGTATATTCCGCAAAAAATTCTTTGGCACTCAGAGCGGTAAACAGCTCGGGCAGTATATCCTGATGTTCGGAAAGGCAACCGGTTTTGCCGCGCTTTTGCAACTCTTCTTCAAGCGCTTTTTTTAGATCGAGCGCTGCTATGCGGGCGCTTTCACCGGTAAATACGGTTTGACGCGAGGCGGTCGTATTTCCCGCATCAGGAGCGAACTTAGTGTCAGGGGTTTCGTAGTGTAAAAGACTGCGCGGCAGATTAAGCACCTCACTGACAATCTGCAAGAGGATTGTTCCAACCCCCTGCCCGATACAGGCTGCGCTGGAATAAATATGTACGCCGTCTGCTTGAAGCCGCAGGGTTGTCCGGCCAAAGTCCGGGATACCGACCCCAAGCCCGGAGTTTTTAATAGCACAGGCAATACCGGCTTTCGGATGTGCATCGTAATACGGCTTTACCGCTTCGAGGGTTTGTACAAGAGCAGTTGAATCGTCGGCATATTGACCGTTCGGCAGTACTTGCCCGGGACGGATTGCATTCC
>CAUPUT010000002.1:0-32749 GCA_963514615.1 uncultured Treponema sp. | reverse complement strand
GGGAATTAGCTCAGTTGGTAGAGCGATTGGTTCGCAATCAATAGGTCAGGGGTTCGAATCCCCTATTCTCCATTGTTTATTCCTTGCTATATACAGACTTATCAAATCATTGCTTTTAGTTGATTTTTAAAAGGTCAAGTTGGGAGTTTATATATGGATTATCATGTCTTTAAAAAGCCGAGAATAAAAAAAATATAAAGATAAAATCCTTGACTTTTCCTACAAAGTCCCGTACACTAAAGATATGAACTTGAAAACCGTTTTGACACCTGAAACTGTCAATCTCCATTTAAAAGGAACCTCTAAAGAGGAAATTATCGATGAATTACTTGATATGCTTGTTCAGGCAGGAAAAGTAAAAGATAAAGCCGTTGCCCGAGCCTGCGTGTTAGACCGCGAACGTAAAATGTCTACCGGAATGAAACATGGTATTGCGATTCCGCATGGAAAAACCGATTCGGTAAGCGATCTTGTAGCTTGCATCGGTATTTCGGATCATCCGGTTGATTTTGATTCGTTGGATCAAGAGCCATGTCGGATTTTTATTATGACGCTTTCGCCGATCGATAAAACAGGACCACATCTGCAATTCCTTGCAGAAGTTAGCTTACTGTTCAAAAGTGCGGAAAAACGCCAAGAAATACTCAATGCAACTGATAAGTCCGATATTATCCGTATTTTAACTGAGTAGCAACACAGCTTCAGCCAAATAATTAAACAGCTAATAACGCTTGAGGAGGTTTTATGCTTGTAAATGTATTAACGGCAGGCGACGATGTAAGTGAAAAATTAAAGACATACTGCAATGGTCTACCCGATGTTGATAAAAAGATTATGGATGCAGCATCCGATGAAGGGAAGAGCTTTATGGGTACACATGGAGTATCTGCTGCCCCGATGGTAGTCGTTCTTGATGAAGAAGGGAAAGCCCTGTTGAAGACCGTCGATATGGGTGAACTTGAAAAATTCTTTTCTTAAATTTCTACTTACGCTTATTAAAAAAAGCCTCTCGAAAGTGTTACTTCGGGAGGCTTTTTTCGCTATATAGGCGTAATATCCTGTCCTTTAAAATCAAATATGAAATAGAAGCTCTTTAAAAATTTCTGTTTTTAACAGGCATTTTTGTTTTCAATATATTGCATATTCTCTAAAGATTTTCATACATATTCCATGTTGATTCAATCAAGGTTTTGATATCGGAGTATTGCGGATTCCAACCGATTGTTTCGCGGGCACGCTGCGATGTCGCATACAGCTCGGCGGGGTCTCCGGCACGGCGGGCGACAAAGCGTGCAGGGATTTCTTTTCCGGTAATAGAACGCGCTGCAGCAAGCATCTCGCTGACGGTGATGCCGACTTCACTGCCAAGATTGACGATAAGACTGCTGTTAGTTTTGTCGATATAGTGCAGCGCGTCAGTATGCGCTTTCGCAAGATCGCTCACGTGTACATAGTCGCGGATACAGGTACCGTCGCGTGTAGGATAATCATTACCGAAAATCTGAAGTTCTTTCCGCATACCGGCAGCAACTTCCATAATGATGGGCAAAAGGTTTTGCGGATTCCGCTCAAGCCCCTTAATGGCGCCGGATGGATCATAGCCTGCCGCATTAAAATATCGCAGCGATGCAAATTTGAGTCCTTTTAACCGGTCATACCACTGCAAAAACTCTTCGGTCTTAAGCTTGGTGAAGCCGTAATAACTTTCAGGTTTTTTCGGATGCTTTTCGTCGATGGGAAGATATTCCGGTGAACCGTAGACGGCAGCTGACGACGAAAACACGAAACGGAGACAGCCGTGTTTAACCGCTGCATTTAAAATGTTCATTGTTGCCGAAATATTATTGACGGAGTATTTTTCGGGGTTGATCATCGACTCCCCTACTGCTTTAAATGCAGCCAAGTATACGGCGCCGTCAAACCCGCGGGCAAAGGCCATGTCGATGTCGTCGCTGTGCCGAGTATCGCCTGCGATAAACTCCGTACCCGGGAAAATATTGCAAAGCTGTCCCGAAGATAAATTGTCAAATACCGTAACCGAATGTCCGACTTCCAGCATCGCTTTAACTACATGGCTGCCGATATATCCGGCTCCGCCGATAACTAATATACGCATAGTAACCCTCTTATAAATCCGCCCTGCTTGAGCGATATATAATAGCCCTCTAAAACTACAATTTTTTAGAGGTTTACTTAGATGTATGCCGTAATGCGGTAATTTTCCGCAATCGTTTTACTAATTCTTTATTCTTGCCTAAAGCTTCTATCGGAAACGGCAGTCGGTATGTCCAGTTCGAATCGCTGACCGTACCGGGGACGTTAATCCGCTCATTTTGGCCGTTGAGTGTACGTAATTCATCGATTATAAGCCCCAGCCAATCTTGTATGGGAAAGACAGCAAAAATCGACGGCACTTTAACCAAAGCGCTCAATAACGCTGCTGCTAAGTCCGACGTATAGGCCGGTTTTTCCCCTTCGATAGGACACAACGCTGTCCGTACATTACCGTCAATATGCAGAGCCTCAAAGAACGAAAGCATATCCGCATAAGACAACTCCTGTTCCCACCATTGCCGCATCGTCGATGAATCGTGCACAGAGGTTACTGCAACTGCGTTTTTGGGGTACTCTTGCAGCGGAATAAAAGGTGCCCCGTTTTTTTCCCATTCACGCTCCCAACGAAATACCCGCAGGCTCAAAATATGCAATTTTTCCAAAACTTTCGGCAAGGCCGCGGGTTTCGCCCCCAAATCTTCGGCACACGACTGCATATCGACGGAAGTGCACAATTCCGATAAAATATCTTCCGCTTGCTTTGCCCACAGTCGATTTTGTTGTACCTCTTTTTCTTCTACCAGTAAAGAAAATTGTTTTTGCTCATCTTCCGATAGTGTTCTCCATGCAGTGGTATTTCGGTACAGGTACGCCGCAGTATATACGGTATTACCGTGCAAGTCTTTTCCCGCTTTTACCAACATACGATCGGTCCACTTCTGTCTCAAAGCGGCTTCCGCTTCCAACGGTAACCCATAGCGCCTTATATCAGCCTCGCTTTGTATTTCTGCTTTAAAAAGCCAGAGCTCCTCAGTACCGACTCTATCCGCAACTTTGCGTAATAATCCATGCGCATACAGATAGTCGCCGTTCACAGCATTCTGAACGACATCGGTTTTGATATGAGGTTCTGCCATCCACCGGATACGTTCTTTGGAAAAACCTGCTTTTTTTAAATTCTCCATCGTTATTCCCGAATAAGGAATAGGTTTTCCTAAAAATCCTGTTGCTTCTCCTTCAGGAATAGCCCAAATTCTAAAAAAACCTAAGATATGATCGAGACGATACGCATGGTAATACTGCGCAGCATGATGGAGCCGCTCCTTCCACCAACGATAATCGGTTGCTTTCAAATTTTCCCAGTTGTAAATAGGAAAGCCCCAATTTTGTCCCGTAGGATTATCTCCGTCAGGCGGGCTTCCGGCACGAAGATCGCTGCGAAAATATTCGGAATGCGCCCATATCTCCACCGAATCCTCGTTCATCAAAATCGGGATATCGCCTTTTAACAATATTCCGTTCTCAGAGCAATAGGTAACAGCTTTTAATAATTGCTTATGCAGATGCATTTGTACCCATGCATAGAACATATATTCGCGCTTCAAAATAGGGTTATTCCATGCAGCGGCAATTTTTGCCGTTGAAGGAGTCTTCATATCGGCACATTCTTTCCAGTCCTTCCACGAAGCATAATAGTTTTGCCGTTTAATATTTTTGAATACAGCATATTCGATTATCCACGGATTTGCCTTTATCCATTCGGAAAGTTCACCGCCTTGTGCATCTGCCATAATCTGTGTTTCCGCTTTATTAAATATGGCATGGAGCAGCACATTTTTTTCATGTAGTATATCCCGGTATCGAAATCGATCTGCCGGTGTGCACGGTGCAAAAACCGCGCGCAATTTTTCTATCTCGGCCTTAAAGGTGTGTGCATCCGGTATGTCATCCAAACAGATATAGAGCGGGTGCAACGCAAAGGCCGAAAGTGCATTATAAGGTGAACTGTCGGTACCGGTATCATTGACGGGTAAAAGCTGGATAATATGCAATCCTGCTTTTTTGCAAAAGTCTGCAAAAGGAATAAGATCGGAAAATTCACCGACACCGCAACTTTTTTTACTGTACAAAGCGGAAACCGGCACGGCAGTCCCGCATAAAGCCTGATTAGGCAATGAACATTTCATTTACCTCTCCATAATTACAGCTATCATAGCCCAAAAACAGAAAGATAGAAAGAGGTCAGGGCATACCTAAAAAAGTCAGGTATAGTTTTTAGAGGTTTCCGTCAGTCTATTCTTTAAAAACCCGTAGCGTACCTCATCATTATGATTCGTGCGAAGCGCTTCATCCCCCGATACTCCGGATCGGGATTGTTGATTATGGAACGCTCATGTATACGACAGTACGGGTGTACACGGCAGGGTTTCTGCACCGTTGTTCCAGCTGCTGAATGATTTTTTCGAGCACACCCTCTTCCAAAGCAAAAGCCTTGCGGATTGCGGCGCCGTATTCCGATTCTGCCGAAAACCATCGTCCGAGTTCCGCCTGCGTTATCAGCCGTTTTTCTTGATAATCTATCTTTTTCAGCAACTGTATACGGTAACCCGCTTTTTCAGCGATATCCGCAACAGTGTTCTCCGTCCATGCGGTACGTGTATTTCGGCTGTCGGAAAAAAAGGCCTCTTCGGCAGCAGCAAAAAGGTTTACGGATTCGTCAGACGGGAGCAGCGCCGACAGCCTAAGTCCTTGCTGTGGAAGCGGAAATGCGAAAAGAATACGCGCACCGGCGGTATGCTCTTGCGCTATACGGGAAAAGAAAGCGGCAAAGCCGTTCGCAGTTGCAGCAGGATTATACGAAAGCACGACATCAAACGCCAGCTCGGGAAAAAGAGCGCGGCTTTTCTCATTCGTATTTACTATGCTTTCTAGATTTACCATGCCGTCTGGGGTTCCCATATTCTCTGACGCAGCAACTGCTTTTTCATCAAGCCGGGTATTGGAGGAAAGAACGGTCATAATCGGACGGTTTAAAAATTCAAAAGTTTCCGCATACCGCAACGCCGATTGCAAAGCTTCTTGGTGTTCAAAAATCCCGGCGGTGCATCCGTTAAGCGTGATACGGGTACTCGGCCACAGCAAAAGACCTCCGTCAGCCCGGTACACCAACACGCGGTCATCGGCGGACAGGTTTACCAGCCCGATAAGAGTGTCCCGTATCTGCTCCAATATTTCGGCACTGCTGCCTTCCGTCCGTGCCTGCCAGTCCTCAACCGTAAAGGAATCCTTCTTTCCCTCGGCAGCCTCATGTATGGCAGCAAGCTGGGTTTCCCGCTTTGCCAGCACCTCGTTCCGTATCTTTTCTTCGTAGCCGGTGTATCCGGGTGTATAAAACACCCTGCCGATCAGTTCGTCGGGCAGATACTGCTGCGCAATCCAGTGGTCGCGGTAGGCATGGGGATACAGGTACCCTTCCCCGTGTCCGAACGCTTCTCCGTCGCGGTTTGCATCTTTAAGATGGTTCGGTACTTCGGTTTGTTCCTTTTCTACCGCTTTCAGGGCGTCAAAAAAACCAAGCGAGCTGTTCGATTTGGGGCATGTCGCAAGATACAGCGCCGCGTGGGTCAAATGATACCTGCCCTCCGGCAAACCGATACGGTCAAAGGCTGCCGCCGCGCTTGTAACAACGGTCAGCGCGTGAGGATCGGCAAGTCCGATATCCTCACAGGCAGAAATAAGCATACGCCGAAAGATAAAGTGAGGAGATTCTCCCGCCCGCACCATTCGCGCAAGCCAATAGAGCGCTGCATCAGGATCGCTCCCTCGGATGGATTTTATAAAGGCACTGATGATATCGTAATGGTAATCGCCGTCCTTATCGTAGAGTACCGCTTTTTGCTGGATACTTTCCTCGGAAGCTTGCATGTCGATGATGATTTCCGTACCGGCAGGCGGCGGCCAGTGCTCGGTAGAGGTTTCAACGGCTAACTCAAGCGCATTTAAGAGACTGCGCGCATCTCCTGCGGCGGTTTCGACAAGATGCTCTAATGCGCCTTCGGTAAAAGAGACCTTCCATTTTCCGTAGCCCCGCTCCATATCCTGCAAGCATCGTTCCACCGTCCGGTACAGGTCGGCATCGGTAAGCGCCTTGAGCTGAAATACCCGACTGCGGCTCACTAAGGCTTTATTCACTTCAAAAAAAGGATTTTCGGTAGTTGCGCCGATAAAGATAACCGTTCCGTTTTCCACCCACGGCAGCAACGCATCTTGTTGGGCGCGGTTCCATCGATGTACCTCATCTACAAAAAGAATGGTAGGTTTTCCGTAGAGTTTTTTATATTGTTCCGCCGATGCAATCGCATCGCGTATCTGCTGCACTCCTGCAAGGACAGCGTTTAAACTTAAAAAATTACTTTTAGTATGATTGGCAATAACTTGGGCAAGGGTTGTTTTTCCCGTCCCCGGCGGCCCGAAAAAGATAACAGAAGAGAGCCTATCCGCTTGGATAGCTCTCCTTAAAAGTCGGCCTTTTCCGACAATGTGTTCTTGACCGATATACTCGTCAAGGGTTCGAGGACGCATTCGTGCCGCAAGCGGAAGCCGTTCTACCGCCGCCGCTGTTTCGAATAAATCCCTACTCACGATTCCATTCTATTTGATCCGGATCATAGACCCCCCACAAGCCGGTATATTTTGCATTGGGGTCATTTACACCGACGTAGATGATGTAGCCGTTGGTTCCGTAGTCAAATGCATTGATCGGATTAATCGTGTACTTCCCTACACTATTGGCATATTGATAATAATTTTTCGATGGGATAGAAGAATCGGAGGAGCCGGCTTGAACCGATTGAGCACCGCTAAGGGTGGCGTTAGATCCTGCCAATTTAATTTCCCCATACCCCTTTCTACCACTAATCAATACTAACTGCTTGTTCGGTAAATAGGTTACACTTTGCGGATATTTCACTCCATGTGCGATATTTGTCCAATTGGTGCCATTATAACAGTACAGCGTACTATCATCGAAAACAAAGACTGAATTCGGAACGGGGCCTTTGCAAATACCTTTTAGTCCTGAAGTCGGGCTCCCGGATATCCGCGTACCGGTATTACCGTACAGTCCGTCGCCGAACAAACAATAGGTATAGGCCGCTCCTTTGGGAGCGCCCGAATGAGACCATGAAGAACCTACTGTTCCACCTGTAATCGGATAGATTGTACCGCCATTAATCGCAAAGATAGTATCCGCCCCTACAACATATTGCGCAGAAGCCGCTGCTCCGGGTAAGTCCATCCATGTTGAAGAAGCGTATTTGTAGGCTTTGAAGGAGCTGTCGCGCCCGAATGAAGCATAGAGATTGCTGCCGTCTGTAGCAATCATCGCACAAAAACCGGAGGGACAACCGCTCATTTCCGACCATTTTCCTCTGTTGCCTACCGACTTGTAATATATTTTTCCGTTTGCGACATAGAGCGTATCCCCAATCCGTATCATTCCGCGGATATTCCCTTTCGCAGATGCAGGCTTGAGTTTTACCTCCTGCTCGATTGCAGCGAATATCGGAGGATTCTCACACGCTGATGAAATGATGAGGGCAAAAATAGCAAGAGCGGCGGCAAATAATATTTTTTTCATAGGCATGTTCCTTTTTAGAAGTGATACCGGGCGGCAAAACCGATATTTAAGAAGTTCCCTGTACGATTAAAGCTTTTGTTTTTATACCATTGAGGAACGACATCCCACGATAATTCGCCGCCGAATGACCATTCCGGCGAATACTGATAGAAAACACCTGCCTGCGGTCTAAAAAACAAACTGAAATACCGTGTCCCATTATAAGACTGAAAATCCCCGCCGATACCGAAGGTGAGCGGAATACGGATTTTTTGAATTGCAAAGGTATATCCTGAGTTGATAGTAAACGGAATAGCAAAGTAAAGATTGCTTCCGAGCGTTAAATGAAACGTAAAAGCAAGATCTCCACCGATTGAAACCCCTTTTGTCAAATAGTGTGTATATCCAAGGAAGATGCTGCCACCCGGATAGATATTGGTTTTAATCGCAAATTTCTCCGGCGAAGTATTAAAAAGCGGTATTCCTAACTGTAAACCCATACGGATAAATTGATCGCCTTTCCGGATAGGTTCATAAACGTATGCAGTAACAGGGGTCTGCACGGACGGCGGGGCTGTTTCTTGCGTTTCGGCAGATTCTTGCGCAAAAGTATTCCATATCAGCATAGAAAAAAAGAAAAGCAAACAACAACGTTTCATAAAGGAATTCAACTCCATCTTCATTGTAAGGTATCGCAAAAATGACAAACTTATCAGTTCATCCCATAAGTACACTTAAACAATCCGTATGTACCATAAGTTACAGAAGCGCCGACACTGCCCATGCGATCTCCCATGCATAGAGAGCTAATGTAATCATTCCCATGCTAATCAGCAACAACGGTGCATTTTTCCATTGAGCACTCACATTGCTCTCTTCAACCCTACGCTTAACGGCACAAAGAACAAGCGACCAAATCAGCATGCTTGCTAAGGCACTCACCAGGATGGCAATCATTTCGATATAGGTAAAAGCCTGATAAAGGGCAAAGACCACGATACCGCCGCAAAACAAACGCTCCCGTATCAGCGGTACTTCCGTTTGCTGGAAAAGCGTTCGCTGTAAAACCAGATCACAAAGGTAAACAAAAAGCAAAGCAAAGAGCGGTGTTACAACGACAATACCAATAGGCGATAAAATATAAAATTCGAGCAACCAAGTGATTGAAGCGGAAATGAGTATGACCGCACCGTCCCGTAGAATAAACGGAATAATCACACGGGTCGAACGGGCATTCATCGAAAGTCGTTCCAAGCCGATACCGTGCAAAAAAACTAATGAAGCCGGGAATGTATAAAAGAATATTAATGATACAAGAACCATGCCGTGCCTCTCTATTGCCGATTCCGATACGATTCATCGGTTTGAAACGGTAACAATTCACCCTTATGGAAACTGCGGGACAGCCAGAGCGAGATACCGAGTAACATCAGCACACCGGCACTGCTCCCCCAAAATTTAAGCGGTAACTTCAACGGAAGCAATGTAATGCTGAATAATCCGGAAGGGGTCGGCAGCGATACCGTACCAAAAACGATAAGTTCCCGCAGGATTGAAATTACCGCTAAAAGAAACGAATACGTTATCGGTAATTCCAGCGGATACCGGGTTGAATCATACATACCGATACTGATAATCAATATATATGAAAATGCAGTTATATAGATATATCTTTCAAGACTGACCGAAATAACAGGGAAAACAGTACCTACAGCCTGTGCATATAATGCCGCAGCAAGCATAAGATTGATATACGTTATAACCTGTGCCGTTTTATCGATTTTAAAATACGTGATGAGCATCTTACTCAATACACCTACACCAAAAAGCAACCAAAATTCAGCAATAAAGATCAATCCCTCAGCAAAATGGGCTATGAGAGGAATGATCGGACATAATCCTAAAAAAAAGATAATCGATTTACTTACCATGTTGCCGTCCCTGCCTTGTCATCAATGCTTCAATTTTATTTCGGTGCATCGCAATAGTCGCTTGTGTTATTCCGTAGTGTTCCGCCTGTTCCGGAATGGCGTCAACTCCGGCTAATCCGCAAAAAACACAACCGATTGAGTGTTCATAAAAAAAGACGGCAGGGTAAACACCGTACTTACCCGTTACCGGAAGCATCAATACAAATGCTTCGTGTCCGGAGTATGAGGCGGACAATAAAGCTCGAAACGGCAAACCCGATAATCTTGCGTTATCAAGCCCCATGATAGTTATTTGTCGGCCGTTAAGCTCCGGATTTGCACGGCATAATTTTTCTACCGCGGCTGTAAGATATTTTGTATCGGTCTTTTTTCGCAAATATGCCAAGCCGAAAAACAAAGCTAAAAACACAAGCAAAATTCCGACCGATGCGGCACATTTTTTTAAAAAGTGCTGCGAGGTATCAGTCATAGTACACCTCGTATTCTTCTATAGATGTACGATTCCATCCACTCGATGAGCGGATTAAGGCAATCGACAAATAGAACGGCAAAAGGAATGCCCTCCGGTATCGCACCGGAACCGGTGATAAAAAAGGCAAAAACACCCGTCAGGATACCTGTCATACATCGCCCTGCCCGTGAACGGGGAATGGAACCACCGTCATTCATAACAAAAAATGCTGCAAAAAGAGCACCGCTCGTCAACAACGCGGATAATATATCTCCTTTTCCATAAACGCCCGTCTGTCCTACGGAAGGAAACAGGTATACGAGCAGTCCGTAAATAAACAGAAAGGTAAAAGGCAGTGTTTTATTAATCGTTTTTGATGACAGTAATACAATCGACGAGCACAACGTTAAAAGATTATACCGGAAGGCCGGTATTGCAGATGGATAATGAAGGAATAGCCCGATATACCCCTCCGGCAGCGTTACACCGGCCCCATGCAGGAACGTTGAATTAAACATTGAAGTTATATACTGATCCGTCGGCGTCTGCAAAAGACCGGAAGGTTCCAATGCCGCAAACACACTTCCGTCGGCGGCTATACGATCGAAGCTGATCGGTTGTACAAAGCACTCGGGTTTGCAAATTGCTGCAATGCAAGCGGCAAGCATAACAGGATTAATCCACGAGAAGCCTTTTCCGCCGAAAATCCCCCAGCTGAAAAAGTAACTCATAAACGCAATCAAAAAACTAAATACAAAGCCGCTATTAACCGGCAGAAAAAAGCCTATCAATAAGCCGGTTAATAGCGCGTGGATATCAAACACCCTTTTGCCTTGCGTATACCCGATAAGAAAAGACGCAAGCGTTGCAGCCGTTCCGGCAGATATAATCATAAAGATACTTGCAAAATCGTGCATAATCCCCATGGCGATAAGTTGGAGCAACAATAAACTCAACACAAGCATCGCAGTATGCCAAGCATTCACACCTGTATAGATATAGGGCGCAGGAAAGCGTGCTGCATAGTTATGAGGCATGGACTACTCCCCGCTCCGCTGCCGATTTGATAATCGTACTCAATGGGATACGTACCGGACACACGGCCGAACAGCAGGAACACCCGCTGCATAATGCAATAGAACGAAGTGTTTCGGCGGTGTATCGCTCTCTTAATATATGACGCACCGTGTCGATCGGATCAATATATGCGGGGCAGCTCCGCAGGCATTGACCGCAGTGACCGCATTGTTCAAGCTGTTGTTGAATATCGATATCGTTCCCGACTGCGTGGATTGATTTAATACCCTTACCGGCGGGTAAGTCCAAGCTATCGACCAGTGTCCCGCGCAGTAAGCCATTTAGAATGATATGGGTGTTTTTGCTTTTAAAGCCGCCGCATTCTTCTATAAGATGTCCGATCGGCGTACCGATGCGCACTTTAACTACCTTAGCGTGTTCCAGCGTTTTGCCGGTAAGGAGTAGATACGTTGTCAGCATCGGCTGATTGTATTGTACCGATTCGTACACCGACAAGGCTGTCGAGGCGTCGATAACAACAGCATTCTTTTCCGCCAAACGAGTATGTCTGTTCCCCGCAGGATAAGTTTGCGGAACGGTGAGATGTGCCAGATCGCGGTCGGGAATAACGGTACCGATTGTATCAAAAAGCTCTCGATCTTTTTTTTCCGTGCCTGTTTCGACAATGATTTTTGCAGCCCCCATCGCATGAGCAATAATGCCGATTCCTTCCGCGACTGCACTGGTAAACCGACGGGCTAAAAAAGAGTCAAGCATACAGGTAGGATCTTTATCGTACAGTATAACGGTTAGTGTTGTTACACCTTGTTTTACTGCAGCTCTGATGTTTTCCGCAAGAGAGATTGTTTCATTTGTCGTGTTAACTAAACCGGCAAAGTCAAAAAAACGAAGAAGCCCCAACTGATCACTTTGCTTCCATTGATAGGGAGAGCGTTGTTTACCGAGTATTTCAAAAGCTCCACCGGTTCGTATATGAATCCCTCGGAAGGAATATCCGTTCGGAAGCTGCGCATCGATAATTCCGGCAACAACGCCCGGTACCGAAGCGTGTACATGCACCGATATGCTATTGCCTGCACGAGCAATCATCTGCCCTTCATTGACAAAATCTCCGACTGAGACCAAGGGGAGATTACTTGTTTGCGCCCTGAATGCAAGCGGCATCAATGCGTATTGCGGTAAAAAAGCATTTCCTTCAAACTGAGGTTCTAAGCGAATATAATTTGCTTGTTGTTGTCCTCGTTTAAACCGTATAAATTCCATCATCGTATCCTGCCCATTATAATCAGAACACCGGGAAATAACAACGTACCGAGGATAATAAAAAACGAGAGTAACGGACTGAATGTATATAAGTGTAAGGGTCTATAAGCAGCAGCGGTAAAACAGGTTTGGGCTATCAGCATCTTTTCCAATGGAAGCAGTGCCAGTCGCTCGTGTTGCAATGTGCGGAGGATAAAGATCGTATCAAAAGTATATAAGATCTTTTCTTCACGGTGCAGCTTTCCACTTGAATCTTCATAAAAGGAATCAAAGCGTATCTGAGTACCCGGTGTAAGCGGCGGCAACGGTTCGTGAACATTTAGATAGGGTAACACAGCCGTATACCAACAATCTTCTATATAATTACTTAAATCGGGGAGATAGTCTTGAGGTCGCAATGTCTGCACGGTAAAAAAACCGGAATCGGTGAACGGAATCGGCCGCGATGAAACCGGCTGCGGCACGTTAAGCTTATTTACGGCAGGACTTAAACGATTCGTGGAAAACACAAGCGGCATAACCGCAGAAACGAGCAGCAAACAGCCCGTTAATATGGTCGTGGTGATTGCATACCGCGTATTCCAAAATTGTGCCCACGACTGCGGATGCATCGCAAACAGCTTTAACGAAGGATGTTGGCGATACTGCTCCCAATGGGACTCTTTCAGCTGTAAAAAACTGTATACCGAAAAAAGCATACTTGCCGATAGCAGCAGACTTAATAAAAAGAAACAAAACGAAACTAATCCGCCAATGCTCGCAGTTAATAGCGAAACCGAAGGAAGAATAAGCATGAATATGTTATGCTTAATTCGTTCTTTAAGTTGCTTCCACGGGATTGCCAGCTCATTTTCCAACGCTTCAAGCCAGTATGCAGCAGTTAATATACTTAAAAGAGCAGTCGCAGGCGATAAGCTGCTTTTTATGCAGAATGCATAGCAAACAAAGCTAAATGCTGCGGCAAAAAACAGTAATTTCTTACGCGACCCGGCAATGCAGTATATAAAAAGAATAAGCGCAAGAATACCCTGTATCGGAGCATACGGAATAGCCGCTTCAAGAAAGAAGGGAACTCGTTTGCCGTAGAGTGAGAAATAGAACGAGAGATATTTAAAAAGCGAAATATACGGAATGTAAAAAAAACGGTACTCGCTGCCGTCATCGCTAAACCAGCGGGCATAGCGTCCGGTGCCGGTAAATGGAAATCTTTCGTGCCCTATGGTTCCTAAAAAAGAAAACCGGTTTGAAATACCAAGCCCCGATGCAATTCCCGTTATTTCGGATTCATCTACAGCAGAGAGATACGGTTCAATATTTACTGCAGAAGGAAACGCCGCTATCCGGTATCCATTCCATACGGATTTATACAGACGCAGAGGCGAGACAATAAAAAGTAAAAGAATTCCGGTTGCGATGAACGCCGACAAGAAATATAAAAAACCGTTCAGCCGCTTCATGGATTAAGCTGTATAATAGAGTGAAAAATAGCTTCCGATTACAACACCAAGAATCATTCCGGCAAAGACTTCAACGGGAGTATGCCCCTGAACTTCTTTAACGGGCTTAAAGGGAATGTGCATTGTCTCCGCCATTTTTGCGCCTACTTCGTTTAACATTTTTGCTTGGAGCCCGCTTGATCGGCGAACCCCCATTGCATCCCTAATAACAATCATCGCAGAAAAGATGGAAAAAATAAATAAATCGGAACAAACTCCCTGTTTAAAACCGATAGCAGTCGAAAGGGCTGTAACAAGAGCAGAATGGCTTGAAGGCATCCCCCCCGTGCGCCACACCAATAAATCAAAGAAAACCGGTAACGAATGCACTGACGAACAGCAGAATCCGATAAAGGTTTTAATAAATTGACTAAGCAACCAGCTTGCAATTGCCGCTAAAAAAATCGGATTTTGAACTATAGTCTTAATCTGTGTAAAAAAAACCTGCATCTTATGTATAGTTTTGTATAATTACCGGCTTTTGTCAAGACAGATGTTCGGGTAAACGCATCAGGCCATTTTTTCATATCCGCCATGGATGGCGGTGATGCTAATCAGCAACAAGTTTTTCGCTAGAAAAACTTGACACGAACATTGTACAAGGAAGTACAATGTTCGTGTTCCCCGCGGAAAAATTGAAACTATTCGACCAGAGTTGAACCTCTTCGCGGTTCAAATGGTCTCATAGTCTCAATTTTTCCGCGATTTTTATCTACTCTACCTGATGTGTTTACCCTGCCGTCGAAAAAACATGCGAAATTTTCTCTAAAATTTCGCACAATAAGGAAGACTATATTTTTTTCTCTATCCAACCTAGGATGTCGGCTTTTACTTCCTCTTTATTGGTCTCGTTCAGGATTTCGTGCCGGGCGTTTTCGTATAGTTTTAATGCTACATCCTGCATTCCCATATCCTGATAGAGACGGTAAAGGGTTTTCAGCGTTTTACCTCCGTTTGAAACGGGATCTTCCAAACCGGCGGTAATTAAAACAGGCAAACCGGTCGGAATACCTGTCAAAGCCGCCTGCGTATGGATCCTTTTTAAGCCACGCATAAAATCCTGAAAGAAGCCCGCCGTACAAACAAAACCGCAGTATTCATCATCGATATATTTTTTTACTTCTTTCTCATCCCTCGAAAGCCAGTCAAAGGCAGTGCGTGGACGTTTGATCCTCTTGTTATACGAACCGAAAACCAGTGCATTCATAAACTTTGCGGCGGATTTCCTTCCTTTAAATGCGCAATTGAGGTTTGCAAGCAGCGAGGCAAAAGACACACTTGGATTGGGGCCTGCCGAACCGATTAACACCGCTGCCTTTACCGTTGTGCCATACCGCTCGATGTATTCCTGTGTTACAAACGAACCGAATGAATGCCCGATGATCACAATGGGAAGCCCGGGGTATTGTTTCCGAATTTCCTCATTGATTTCTTTTTGATCATCGACAACACGTCCGAATCCGTCCCTGTCGGCAAGGTATCCCATTAATCCGCTTTTTGCACCGGTTTTTCCATGCCCGCGGTGATCGGCGGCGACCACGGCAACGCCTCTTTTACAGGCTGTTTTCGCAAAATCATTATATCGTGCAGCATGTTCCGCCATCCCGTGTACCATATGGAGTACGGCTTTGGGCGCTTGTTCGGGAAGCCATGTATACACGGCAACTGAAGCGCCGTCGCTCATTGTCTGATATACGGCATTCATAGGCTTTATCTCCTTCAAGGCAACCGCTTAAAAATTCCGGTACGCTGGTCGTGCATAACTTCTTTATCCTACCACGTTTCGCGGCAGGCGGTCATAATGCGCAAAGCGCGGTTATAGTGTACTGCTTGCGGTTCATGTGTTTTGTCCGCTTCAGGGCAGGGGTCAAGCCGATCCTCCTCAAGTTCATCGATTTGCTTAATCTTACCCTGTATGTAGTCGGTCAAGACTTCCTGCGTAACTTCGAGTCGCATCAGCATGGCGCCGAAGCGATGATCCAACACATCGGAACCGAATGCACGGCATTCTTCCATCCATATTTTTCGCCGAGCCTTTGCCATTTCGGACAACGCAGCTTTTAACGGTTCTATTTTGTTTTCTATCAATGCCTGTAACGCTTTTTTATCCGCCTTTTTATACGCTTCCCAAATATCTAACGGAAGCCGCCACTTATAATAAAGTGTCTTCATCATCATCGCATAAAATTCGGCAATGTGCTGCTGCAAGAGATTATCCGTATTGGCGGCATCTTCGGCAAAGGCTTTTTCGAGTTTTATATAGACGGCATCCATATCGGTTGTCAACGTTCGCACGTAATGCAAAAATTTTGAACCGAGCGGATCCTGATATAATAGATACTTTGATGGTGTTATATCATAATTATCGCCGGTTGTTCCTTCAAACAAATCCGGTTCGCCCTGCCGCATCCATCCGTCAAAATCCATACCGGTATAGAGGTTTAAATACTGTGAAAATTCCGTTTCTTGATATGCAGCATTGCAGTCAAGATAGGCGAAAAGCACCAAGCCGAACATGCAGGTATAGAACGGCGCCTCGTTGCCGTCATCGCCCCATGCCGTAACAATAATCTCTTTGATTCTCTCTTTCCGGCACGCGGCAAGAGCAGCAAGCGTTGTTTCGAGGGTTTTCTTATGATGGGGAATGAAACCTGTCCAACGCCATGCGCCCCCTGCAAACATGGTCTTTTTTGCCATCGAGCGGAACAGTTTAAGTTTATCTTGGTAATGTTTGAATGAGCTGCTATAGTAATCCCAATACATCAGTCCTACATGATTGGGGATACTCGGCACGGCGCCGTTTTTGTTGTTGGAATAACGGCTAAAGAACATATCATCCCAAACGATGGGCTTAAATCCGTATTCTTTACAGAGGGTTTTCATAAAGGATAGATGATCCTGCATAATATCCGATTTGTTTTTAAATCCGTTCTCATCCAAATAGCGACCGCGGCCGAGATTATAGGCCTCATCCATACCGATGTGGATAATATCAGTGGAAAAAGCCTTGCGCAACGATGCAATCATCCGTGTCAGCAAGGCTTGGACTTCGGCATTACCGACATTAAGAATGTCGTCAATATCCTTGTATTTGTATTCAACCGCTTCCCACATAAAATATTGATTAACATGTGCAAGCGTTTGAATACACGGTACAAGCTGTACACCAAAGAGCTGTGCATAGCGGTCGACTTCTTGTAAATCCTTTATGGAATACCTCCCGCGTAAGGCGCCGAAGTAAGGGGCTCCTTCAACCTCATACACGTCTTCCATATACAGCATAAACCATGAATGCCCCATAAAGGCCATTTCGCGAATAAATTGCTTTAATATATCGATTTGTGCAACGGCATTGCGGGAAAGATCAAGCATCAATCCGTTTTTAGCAAAGAAATGCTCCATGCGAAATTCCAATAAACGCTGTGCATCCCGCCTTGAATAGAGTTTTGAATCCTCGATTGCTTGACTTTTAAGCAGCAGCATCGACAAGGCAAAATAAAAATGAGGTGCAGAGTCGGCTTCAATTTCACATACATCATTCCGAAAAGCAGCTGAAATATCAGCACTCTTCGTTTTTCTGAACATAACAGGGATACCGTCTTCGCTAATCCTCAATGGATAGCTTTTTCGCAACTCCGCTACCGCGAGCG
Organism: uncultured Treponema sp.; assembly: GCA_963514615.1. GTDB lineage: Bacteria > Spirochaetota > Spirochaetia > Treponematales > Treponemataceae > Treponema. Next base: position 15,248 of record CAUPUT010000002.1, on the reverse strand, counting down.
TCATTTGCTCATCAAGCTCGGATAGATTGAGTTTTAGAGGTTTTATTATCGTACACATATCGTTTCCTGACAGAGAAGGAAGGCATCAATTTTACTTTGAGCGCTTCGCCATCCTTTAAAATAATAAGTTCTATTATATCACAGTTGTAGTAAAAGTGAATGCAATTTTAGATAAAATTTTGTTCAGAAAGGGAGGCTTCAAAAAAGTTATAAGCCGGAGTATAATCGACGTACTTATATAACTTACATATAATGAGTATAAAAACCGGAGGCAGCATCGCTATGGAATTTGTTATTGATAAAAGTATCGTTGATCTTGGAATTAAAAGTGTTGTGATTGGCATTGCAAAAAATATAGACCCGCAGACGCCATTATCGGATTCGTTTTTAAAGAAGCAAAAGAAGATGGAAGATTGGGCATTACACTGCGATGTTGAGGCAGTGTCGAATCATCCGATTACACAAGGGTACGCGGATATGCTGCAAAGCGTCGGACGCAGTATCAAAAAGTATCCGCCGACCGTTCCGGCCTTTATTTGGAATATTCAACGCCGCGGTTCTATGCCGCATATCAACAGCGTTATCGATATTTACAATGTCGAATCATTACATTCGTTTTTGGCAATAGGTGGCCACGACCTTGATAAGATAGACGGGTTGATAGAGTTTACCGTCAATAAAGAAGAGGGAGGTTTTCTTCCGATCTCATCTACTGAAAAACACGTCGCCGCAACCGATTATGTATATCGAGATCCTAAAGGTATTATCGCATGGCTTGGCGTCCGCGATGGGGAACACTACAAATTTGACGACGGAACAAAAAATGCGATTTTTATTATCCAGGGAAATGCCAATACCTCCGTAGAAGTGCGTATAGAAGCGCTCAAACGGATTAAAAGCGATTTAGCGGAATGTATGCCTCGGTTGGAATTTGAGATACAGGTTATCGAAGGGTAACGAGAGGCAATTTACCCCCTGTCCATGCCGATACTTTTGTGTTAGTATCATTGTAAATGACTGTCATTATTATTGGTGCGGGTGTAACGGGCGTAGAGCTTGCCCGAAGACTCATTGCAAAAAAACATAATGTAGTTCTTATTGAACAAAATAAAGAAACCGCCCGCCATGCCGCCAACCGTTTAGACTGTACCGTAACGGAAGCGAGCGGCAACGATCCGAAAGTATTAACCGAGGCTGCTATCCAGCGGGCTGATGCACTGGTTACCCTTACCGACAGCGACGAGCTGAATATGATTATCTGCGGTGTTGCCGAATCCCTTGCACCCAAGGTGCTTAAGATTGCCCGCGTAAGAAACGAAAACTACGTCGCATCGCTGAATACCGGAAAAGAACGTACGCTGGGGATTGATTTTTTGGTGCATCCCGACCAAGAAGCAGCACTCGCAATTATCAATGCGGTTGAACACGGCGCCGTCAGTGATATTATCGCTTTTGAAGATTCTCCGTATCAGCTCACCTGTTTTACTATCGGTGCAGGCAGCAAACTGGACGGAATTACACTGCAAAATATCCGTACTGTTACTATTGATGCCCCTTTTGTCGTTGTTGCAGTAGAGGATGAAACTAAAACCGTTATCCCGTCAGGTGGTACGGTACTCCATGCAGGTATGAGAATCTCGATTCTAACGCTGCCGAATTATATCGAGCAGTTTTATGCGCTTGCAGGATTTACCGTTAAACCTATCAAAAAAATTGCATTGGTCGGTATCGGAAAGGTCGGAAAGCGGGTCGCTGCCAGCCTCATTGAAAAGCATTCTTTCGGTATGTTTAAACGCCTGTTCGGACTCCATTCCAAATCCCGCTGGGAAGTTGCTATTATCGATAAAGACAGCACCCTCGCAAAGCATGCAGCGGAAGACTATCCCGAAGCACGCATCTACAGCGGAGATGTTACCGACGAAGCGTTTATAGAAGAAATTGCACTTAATTCTTTTGATCTTGTTATCAACGCGACGCAAAATTATGAATTGAACATGATTACCTCCGCGTATCTTAAAACACTGGGAATACCTAAAACTATTGCACTTGTACAAAGTTCCGTGATGTCGAACGTCGCATATAAAATCGGTGTGGATGTCGCGATACCGTTAAAAGACGTTACTGTTGATGTTATTATGAGCCATCTGGGCGGCAAACATCTTACTCGCATTCATACCATGGGAGCAGGAGATTTGGAGGTGGTTGAAGTCATCATTTCCGATCACTCGGAAGCGATAGAGAAAAGCCTAAAGGACGTTGCAATGCACGGAGTATTTCTTATATTGCTCATTACGAACGAAACAGGCTGCCGCATACCCGACGGCAATACCATGCTTGCAGCGAATGATAAACTTGCTATTATCGTACAAGTAGAGAAAAGCGACGAAGTTATTAAATATTTTGCCGGTAAAAAATGAAATTTCTCCAATGTTTAGCCATTATTTTTATGATTCTTTCGATTGTGGCCGGAAGTTTTTTGATTCCTGTTGCCGTTGCCGTCTACTTGCATGAATGGAATATGCTGTCGGCATTTTTTATACCGATGGCGGTTTTGTGGCCCGTAACATTCCTGTTGTTTCTTAAAACCAAACAGCACCGGATTCAGCTTACCGTACGCGAGGGAATCCTATTAGTAAGCGCCGCGTGGCTTGGCGCCGGTTTGTTAGGAGCGGTTCCCTTTATGCTTTCAGGCTTTGTGCCGCACTTCAGCGATGCGTTTTTTGAATCGGTCTCCGGGTTTACAACAACCGGAGCAAGCGCCTTGCAGGACATCGAAAGCTATCCGATGGCGCTGCGGGTATGGCGTACTCAAATGCACTGGCTTGGAGGTATGGGAATTGTTGCCTTAACCGTTGCATTGTTTCCGCTCCTCGGCGTCGGCGGCTTTCAGCTGATAAAAAGCGAAACGAGCGGCCCCGATAAAGGAAAAGTAACGGCAAAGATTACACATACGGCAAAGGCGCTCTGGTTTATTTACTTGGGAATGACGGTTTTGCAAATACTGCTGCTGTGTCTTGCCGACATGCCGTTTTTAGAAGCAATGTGCCACAGTTTTTCTACACTTGGTACCGGCGGATTTTCAAGTCAAAATACCAGTATCGGGTATTACAATTCGGCGGCCATTGAGATTATCTGTACGGTGTTCATGTTTTTGGCAGGTGTAAATTTCAGTCTCTATTTTTATCTTTTTACCGGGAAGCCCGAAGAGGTTTTTAGAAATTCCGAATTACGGGCATATATTCGCATCATTTTTTGCGCGGGGATTGGTATTGCGCTGGCGCTTATGCCGGTGTACGGGCTGTCTGCCGCCTTCCGTCACAGTTTTTTTCATGTTGCATCAATAATAACAACTACCGGTTTCTCTACCGTAAATTACTGTACATGGCCGGCGCTTGCTCAGGCGCTCCTGTTTTTGCTAATGTTTATCGGCGGTTGTTCCGGTTCAACGGCAGGCGGTATTAAAGTTATCCGTTGGGTTATTTTGCGGAAACAAGCACTAAACGAGATGCAGCGGCTTTTACATCCGCACGGTGTGTTCAGCATCCAGCTCAACCGCCGTCCGGGACGGAAAGACATTGTGTATAGCGTCGCGGGTTTTATGTTTGTGTATTTTGTGTGCCTGCTGGTTACATTTTTAGCGGCCGCCTTAACCGGAGCAGACATTCTTACCGATATGGCGGCGGCGCTTACTTTGGTCGGTAATATCGGCGCCGCATTCGGCAGAATCGGCAGCGGCGGAGATTTTTCATTCTTTCCTCATTGGGCAAAAGTCTTGTTCTCTTTTTCTATGCTGGCAGGACGTTTGGAGCTGTACACCATTGTCATCCTGTGTGTTCCTGCCTTTTGGCACCGATAAGGTATAAACGAGGAACCAAGCAAATACGATTCCTTTTTTAAGTTAAGGTGACGAAATAAAAAAGCTCAAACAGTAATACTGTTTGAGCTTCGGAAGCTCCCCCGCGCGGGTTCGAACCACGGACCCAGTGGTTAACAGCCACTTGCTCTGCCTACTGAGCTACAGGGGAATGTGATAAACAACTGTGAATAACTTTATACCGAAAATAGGAAAAAATGTCAAGCGCTGAAATTTAAGTATTTTTTTTACGGACTCACGAGCCTTAAAAAAAGCCTGTTCCGCTGTGCGGGACAGGCTTTTACCTTTATACCGGAGCGCTTAAAGCGCAGATGTTAGTAGGTAAGTTTAAGAGACAACACAAATCTACCTTTATGCTGCTGCTCAATAGCTGAACGACTAACAACCGACGCAAAATTATTCTTTTTGAGCGTTCCCTGCGTCCATTTTGCATCAAATTCGACTTTTTCAACGGGGCTAAAGGTTAAACCGAGGTCATATGCAAGCCCTACTTTAGGATCTTTACCGGTACCATAACTATGGTTGGTATTGAGCCAGAAGTTGGCATAGGGTTTAATCCACATAGAATCGTTGATAGACGCTTTATATGCGCCCCAAATTTTCCCGACAAACGGAATTTGAGCTTTGGAACCGGAAGGCGCTGTCGCAGCAGTAAGAAGGTGAGGGAAACCGAGATAAACACCGGCATCCAAACCTTCAACCAAATTGGAGGCCTTTTTCTTGTCCCCGTTTGTTTCAAGTTTTGCGTAGAATGACAAATCGGTAATTTTTTCCTCTGCAACTGAGTGCCCCTGTTTTAAATTAGTTCCGGCAAATTTGGTACCGGGAGAAGAAACATACACGCCGACGCCTATCCATTTATACTGTGCATCAAACAGCATATCCCATGCAAAGGCATTAATTGGGTTTAATGTCGCTACATTCTTATTACCTGTTTTAAAGTTCATACCGCCGTCAAAACCGAGTTTCAGCTTTAACCCGTCAACAGGCTCTGAAGTAACTTCTGCGCCGACACTAAATGCAACCTTATCATCTTCTACACCTGCAACTCCTTCGTTATATTTATCTGATTGAACCAATGTGGAGTTTACGGTAAAGGCAAGCCCAAGCATTTTATCAAGCGGTTTCATAGCAAGATCAAAGCCGATACCATACTCGCTATGATTGTCTTTTGCTTTTGTCGTTTTGTAGTATGCATAAGAACCTTCCTCAGGATAAACATCACTTTCACCATTCCATATAGGATGCTTATTATTAACCCATGTAGGATTACCGTTAACATCCATTAATATGTACTCATCGCCACCTAACTTTGTATTTCCGTCAAAATATTTAATTGTATAACTAGTACCGGCCGAAACCTCACTGTCCCAATTACCGTTAGAACCGAACTTTACGCCGACATCCAAGTCCATAAAGTCTTTGTTTGCATAGCCGAGTTTAAAGCCGTACCCCTCAAAACCGGGCTCAAATTTAGCGACACTCTTACTATACTTTTTATTTGTTAGAAGAGGATCCCACATGTTTGCAAAATTTGATTTAAAGCTTGGTTTATCATAAGCGGTAATATAGGCACCGTAGAATACAAACTTCGCAGCTATTCCTCCTACTTTTCCTTCAACACCGAATTTTCCGCTGTTTTTGCCATCACTGCTTTGGATATTTAATGCGACATCCTTTAAGACGACCTCACCGTATACAGGTACGTCGCTCTTGGCGGAAGTCTTATTTGCTTTCTTGAGGAGCGGAAATTTCACCGTCCAAGAAGCTTCGTTGTTAAATCCGTGTTTTGCACCGTTTTTTACGCCGCCCTTGCCAAGATCAACACCCCAGCTTATCTTTGCCTCGGCTTCGATATCGACAGTCGGCTCTACAGTTGTCGCATCTTGAGCCCATACAAACGCGGCCGCAAAGAGAATTGTCAAGCTTACGAGTAGATATTTTTTCATAATGAAAAATACCTCCTTACAATACTTTCTTGGCCAAAGCGTAACACACTTTTTAACGGCCAAACTTAATTAAAAATATGGTAGTCCATTTTTTTTCATTTGTCAATCACGAATTTTGTAACCTTATCGATTTTTTTTTGTTAATGCGCCCTCAGTATCTCTATCATATTATTCAGTATCTCTATCATATTATATAGAAGATATAAGCAGGCACAATTGACACAATAGTCGGAGCAGTATACAATTCCGCAATATTTTTCGAACAATCACTAAAACACAACCTTTCGATCCTAATTAACAGGGGCGTTTGAGTTCAATACAAGGACAATATGAGTAAAGAACAAAACAATCAGAAATTAGTACATTGGGCGGATCAAACCGCAGAGAAGATTATACGCGAGCGCGGTGATTTGGAATCTTATACGTGCGCTTCGGGAATTACGCCGTCGGGAACCGTTCACATCGGCAACTTCCGAGAAATTATCTCGGTTGATTTAGTTGTACGCGCGCTGCGCGACCGCGGCAAAAAGGTACGCTTTATTTATTCGTGGGATGATTACGATGTGTTCCGCAAAGTACCTGAAAATATGCCCGGAAAAGAAACGCTGCAAAACTATCTGCGGTATCCCATCACAATGGTACCCGATACAACCGGTCGCGATACCTCTTACGCGCGCCATCACGAAACGGACGTAGAGCAGGTGTTGCCGAAAGTCGGTATTTATCCTGAATTTTTATATCAGGCTGAACGGTACCGCAGCGGCATGTATGCCGAAGGTATGAAAAAAGCGCTGCAAAACCGCGGCAAAATAAAGGATTGCTTAAACCGCTATCGCGACGACGAACATAAAATTCCTGCGACGGAAGAATATTGGCCGGTTGCGGCGTTTTGCTGCAACTGCAATAAAGACACTACCGAAATTGTTTCTTACGACGGCGAATACGGATTGGAATACCGCTGTACAAGCTGCGGGCATCAGGAAAAGGCCGACTTACGCACATCGAAGGAATTAAAACTCGGGTGGAGAGTCGACTGGCCGATGCGCTGGCAGTTTGAAAAAACGGTTTTTGAACCTGCCGGAAAAGACCACCACAGCCAAGGCGGTTCTTTCGACACGGCGCGGCTTGTTGCGGATGAAATCTATAACTGGCCCGCTCCCGTCAGCTTCCGCTACGATTTTATCGGCATTAAAGGCTTGCCGGGTAAAATGTCATCATCAAAGGGAAAGGTCATCAGTCTGTCCGATGTCTTGAACGTGTATCAGCCCGAAATTGCGCGGTACTTGTTTGCCGGAACGAGGCCGAACACGGAGTTTTCCATCAGCTTCGACTTGGACGTTATCAAAACCTATGAGGACTACGATAAAACCGAGCGTATCGCATGGGGTGTCGATAAGGCTAAAAACGATGAGGTGTATGCGAAGGAACGCCGCATCTATGAACTTTCGCAGGTTGAAGGGATGCCGCCCTGTATATCGTATCAAATTCCATTCAGGCACCTCTGTAATCTTTTACAAATTAATGCCGGAGACATCGCGGCGGTCATGAAGCTTTTGCCGGATATGAAAGAAGAACAGCGGGAGCGTTTTGAAGCACGGGCAAAGTGCGCATGGTATTGGATTACCGAATGTGCGCCGGAAGATTTCCGCTTTGCACTGCGTACCGACGGCGGTAAGGCTGAACTTTCGGCAGCTGAAACCGCTGCACTCTGCAAAATCCGCGATGAGCTATTACCGCAGATGGACGCACTTGATGAAAAAGCTTTTTCAACTGCGCTGTATGATGCAGCTCATGCGTGCGAAATCGAACCGAAAGCGCTGTTTACCGCCGTCTATCAAGCGCTGATTGGGAAAGACCAAGGGCCGCGCCTTGCCGGTTTTATGAAGATAATCGGTAAAGCACGGCTTGCACAATTGCTCTCATTCTATTAAAATGCTCCGCAAATGATACGACATGGGTATAATATGGTGTTGAATATACATTCTATTTTAAAAGATGCACAAAAGGCATCAGGCACTTGCCGATTCTCCTTTGGTAATCGATTGTTATATTATTATTGAATTTTTAAACGCTCTTTTTTAAGGGCGTTTTTTTTTGTAGGGAACCGCTGAAAACTGAAGTTTTTAGCGGTTTTCCTTAGATTTAATTTACAACTTAGGATGTGTCTTAAAAAGCCGGTTGTATTGAGCCGATTAAGCCGTCCGTAGAAATAGAGGAGTTTATATGAGACAAGTTATTATGGAAGCGGAATCACTACAGGGGTATTTAACGCCGAAGGATAATGCATACCTCAAAAAATTGGATGAACTGTATAATAAGGCGATGGAGCAATTCATGCGTCTCGATACTTCGACCGACAGCAAAAAAAAAGAAACTGCAGAGGCGGAAATTATCGAGCTATATGATGAAATGGGAGACATTTTACAGGAAATCTGCAAAGAAGTGCCTCAACTCAAGGTGTATTCATTCATTACCGATTTCGCAAGCCATGCGGAGGCCTCTCGTGTTATGGCAAAACTACGCAGCAGCGAAACCGGCCATAATGAATTTATCTATTATACTCAACGCGCTTTTGAAATGTTATTCAAACTTGCCTATAGCGGAAGCCACGAAGACAGCAAAAACTACCTTATTTCCAAAACGCCGGTTACCGTTCCCGTACAGAACTACGCCGTACATAAGATCAGCGACATCGATCATAAAATTGAAAACACTGTCATGTGCGTTATGCTGCGCGGTGCACTGCTCCCGTCGATGATTATGTCCAAGGAGATCGAAGAGTATTCCTCGCACGGCTATGTAACCCCATTCGCGCTGTTTAAGATTAAACGGGATGATACAAAAAAAGTCGACGATATGCAGTACATTCTCAATCTGGATATGTCGTATTTCAATCTGGAAGACTTGAACGGAAAAGACCTTATCTTTGCGGATCCGATGAATGCAACGGGCGGAAGTTTGATTACCGTTGTCAAATATCTCGAACAGCAAGGAGTTAAACCGAAATCAATCAGCTGCTTCCATGTTATCTCGTCGCTCAAAGGAGCTTTGTGTGCAGCGCGTGCGTTAAAGAACTGTACGGTGTACACGTTGTGGATGGATCCGGCATTGAACTCCGCCGCCTATATTCTTCCGGGATTGGGAGACGCAGGCGATAGAATCAACGGTGTCGATGAGGCCGAACATCCGCGGAATATGATTCAACTTATTGCAGATTACGGGGCAACCATTGCGGGCCTTTACCGACATCAGTTAAGAGCAATAGAGAATGTGGTGCTCCAAAACAAATAAGCGCGATGCAGTCGGTCGAATATTGAAAAAAAACATACTGTTTTTACTGCTTTTTTTTATAGCTGCTGCCGGTGCGTTTGCAAAAGGCAATGTCGATTCGGAAACGGCAAAGGCCTATTTTGAAATTGCCCAAGCATACACCGAAGTATCCAAGTACGACAAAGCAACGGAATTTTACCTAAAGGCGGCAAAAGATCCTGCGCATAAAAATGCGGCGGAATATAATTTGGCGCGGGTGTATGGGCTGCAAGGCGATTGGAAAAAAGCAAAGTCCATCCTCGAACGACAGTATAAAGAAGCGCCCGAAAATGTGCTGATCGCAAAGGCGTATGCCTATAGCCTTGCGGCAACCGGTAACGAAGCGCGTGCATGCGAAATGTATAAAAAACTGTACGATGAGGATTCCGAAAACCCCGAAGCAGCGCTCAATTATGCCCGAATACTGATGATTGCCAAGCAGTATGACGAAGCTCTTTCTTTTATTAAAGATCTGAAAACCCGGCTTACCGAAAGCGCCGACAACAAGGCCTTAGCAGAACTGGAAGAAAAAATCAAAAAAGCACAGGAAGAACCTGAAAAGCAGGAAAAAGAAGGTCAAAATAAGGATGATAAAACGCAGAACAAAAACGATACGGTACCCGATGCCGTAAAATAACCTGATGCGTTTACCCTATAGGGTGTTTCACTATTCTTTCCTAAACGCTTGTTTTTTGATACTATCGTTGAATGATGATACGGAATTTGAACGATATTGCAGGGCTTTCGGTAACAATTATGGGACTCGGCTTAAACGGTGGAGGACTTGCTTCCGCACGTTTTTTTGCGGAACACGGTGCAAAAGAGGTTGTCGTAACCGATATGAAAACCGAGGAAGAGCTTGCCCCCTCCGTTGCAGAGCTGCGGCAATATCCTAATGTGCGCTTTGCGCTCGGCGGTCATAATATCGAAGATTTCCGTACGGCGGATATGGTGATTAAAAACCCCGGCGTAAAATCGGAAGGGAATCCGTATCTTGCCGCAGCGCACTGCATCGAAACGGATATCTCGATTTTTTTACAGCTGAGTGATGCGCCGGTACTTGCTGTAACCGGCAGTAAAGGGAAATCCTCAACCGTCAGCGCACTGTACTACGGACTGCAGCAATGCGGCATACCGGCATTCCTCGGCGGCAACATCACGGTAAGCCCGCTCACCTTCTTAACCAAAACACGCGCCGACACGCCGGTGGTACTGGAGCTTTCCAGCTGGCAGCTCGGCGACCTTGCGCAAAGTCCGCAACTCAAACCGAAAATAGCGCTCCTTACCCACATTATGCCCGACCACCAAAACTGGTACGGTTCGATGGAACGCTATGTAGCCGACAAAAAAATAATCTACCGCAATCAAGATAAAACCGATTATACCGTATGCAACTACGACGACGGATGGGGAAAGTCTTTTGCGCAAGAAACTACAGGACAGGTTTTTTGGTACAGTACACATCCGCTGCCGCCGCATCTCTTCGGCGCATGGATAACATCCGACGGCTCTGCACGGATACGGTTGACACCGGGCGATGACCGACTCCTGCTGCCTTCCCGGATCGCAGTTCCCGGCGCAGCGCTCAAGCAAAATGTTATGGCAGCTTCACTCGCTCTTGCATTATACGGCGCCGATTTACAAAAAATTCCGTCTGTTATGCAAAACTACGGCGGCATTCCCCACCGGCTCGAATTTTTTTACGAAACAGAGCGTTTCAAATTTTATAATGATTCCGCAGCAACGATTCCCGAAGCGGCAGTAGCAGCGGTCAATGCTTTTGAAAAACCGGTTATCCTCATCACCGGCGGCACCGACAAAAAGCTCGATTTTACCGTGCTTGCACCGGAGCTTAAAAAAGCAAAAGCACTGTTTTTACTTGCCGGTACGGGCACCGATAAATTAATCCCGCTGCTGCAAGCCCAACACACCTCTTACTTCGGTCCTTTTCAAGACCTTTCGACGCTGCTTGAGGCCGTCCGCCTAGAGTGCGAACGTACACGGCAAAACAATGATATAACGCTACAAAATAACCATACTACAACGCAAGAAATCGTCGTCTTTTCCCCCGGCGCTACGAGCTTCGGTATGTTTAAAAACGAGTTTGACCGCGGACTCCGCTTTAAGGAAGCTGTACGGCAATGCTGGCCATCGCAGGGTGAACGCACCAGGCAGTTTTTTTAGCCCCCTGCAGAATCATTGGGGCTGTTCAATCAACAACCCCGACGCAGAACGTTCGTCAAAACTATACACCCGTGTATAGTTTTGACTGCAAGCTGTGGCTGTGGCTCTGCCACACCATTGCTACTCTGACAGGCTGTCCGTGGCGGTAGAGGAACGGCGAGTATTAACCCCTCCACACGAATAAAAAAACAGCCTATTAACCCATTCGGATTAATAGGCTGTTTTCATTTATGAACTTAGGATAGGCACGGAAAAACCGAAATTTTTAGGCGCCTAATACCCCAAACTTCTTAAATGAGAATTATTTTTACAGAATCATCATTCCTACAGTGAGAACAACGAGGTTAACAACAAACAGTATGGCAAGTAGTTTACCGACGAACTTGAGCCATGTGCTGTATTCGATACGTGCGCTCGCAAGACCGCCCATAACAACACCACTCGTGGGGGTAAAGAGGTTCAGGATACCGGATGCGGCAGAGAAAATCATAACCATAACGGCGGGATTATAGCCTAAGTTCTGCGCAAGCGGCCCCATAATCGGCATGGATACGGTTGCCAAACCTGAGGTCGACGGAATAACAAAGGACAGCAGAGCATACAAGAGGTATGAAAGCGGCGCAAATGCAAATGCCGGTAAGCCTTCCAACGCTTGTGACGCATGTTCGAGAACGTACTTATCCAAACCGGTTTCGCCCATCAATACGGAAGCACCACGCGCAACAGCGATAACGAGAACAACGCTCATAATATCCTTTGCACCTTCCATAAATGCGGAAACAATTTCATTTTCAGCAAATCTATTGATAAACGCAATGATCAAACCGATGATAAAGAACCACATACCCAGTTCACCAAACCACCATTCACCGATTGCAGCGCCCGTTAAGAATGACGACCAGCCTTCGAAAATGGTTACATTGAATTTATCCCACGGAATAACGGAAATAATCATCACGAAGAAGCCGAATGCAAAGATACCCATCGTCAGTTTCATTTTTCCGGTATAAGCAACTTCAACATCCGTGTCCTTCTTTGAGAATTCCGCATTCATGATTTCTTGTTCTTGCAAAGAAAGAATAGTTGAACCCTTATCCCGCTTTACCTTCTTTGCATAAGACATTACAAACGCGCAAGCGATGATGAGAGAAGAAAGCCAAAGGACAATACCCAAGGCAATAACAACACCGTTATTTACGCTGCTCTGGATACCGAGTTCTTCAAAGCTCTTGTTAACACTGTCGATAGCGATACCAGTTGCAAAGGGGTTTACCGTTGAACCGAGAACGCCTACACCGGCGCCAAGCAATACGGTTGCAGCTCCTACCATCGAGTCAAAACCGGCAGCAACCATCGTTGCCGCTAAAAGCCCATAGAAAGCAACGGTCTCCTCAGACATACCGTAAGTAGTACCGCCGATTGAAAACAGTGTCATTAGGATTGGAATAAGGATAAGCTCATTGCCCTTTAGTTTCTTTACAAGGTGAGTAATACCTGCGTTAAGAGCGCCGGTTTTTGTTACAATGCCCAAGAAACCGCCGAGTACCAATACGAAGAAACAAACGTCAAGCGCATTGGAAAATCCGTTGTAGGATGCCATAACAATGGTTCCGAGCGTTGCGTTTTGTACATCGGGAATAATCCATGTGATTACAGCCAGTACAAGTAAAATAATGTACAAGATCGAAAATGCCGAGAGGGACACCCTCTTTTTTTTATCTTTTCCCATTTTTTCCTCCAATTTATTTAAAACCGGTTTGCATTCATCATCTATACGATATACGTACGCTATACAATGCAAGCTCCGGTTAAAAGACAACGTCTTTCCAACCGGAGCACCGGCAATCAACAACCCCGACGCAAGCGTCGGGGTATTAAACTCTCCGCACGAATAAACCGACACGTCGCAGCAAACAGTATTTTACTTACTTGCGCGGCGTCAACTGTCAGCGCAGGAGATTAGTTGGCGGTAATAACCGTACTGTTACCGCCTTTCAGCGCATTGCCTGCATTTGCCAGCGAGGTAATAACCGCTTGTCCTTCTTTGTGATTGCGGACAAACTGTAAACACGCTTCCACCTTGGGGAGCATACTGCCCTTTGCAAAATGCCCTTCGCCAATGTATTTTTCCGCATCGGCAATATTTAGCTTGCTTAAAGCCTGCTGATTGGGCTTATTAAAGTTGATACAAACCTGATCAACCGCCGTTAAGATGACAAGCTTATCGGCTTTAACATCCGCTGCGAGTTTTGCGCAAGACTTATCTTTGTCGATAACCGCATCGACACCGTGTAAACCGTCCGCTTTTTGCAGTACCGGAATACCGCCGCCGCCTACAGTGATAACGATGTGCCCTGCGGCAACCAACTCTTCGATAACGGGACGTTCAACAATTGCGACCGGCTGCGGGGACGGAACCACGCGGCGGTAGCCTCTACCGGCATCCTCAACAAAGGTTTGATCCGGTTTTTCAGCCTTAATCTTATCAGCCTGTTCTTTTGTATAGAACATACCGATGGGCTTACTGGGATTTGTGAACGCGGGATCGTTTTCGGACACCAACACCTGTGTGATAACGCATACGACTTCGCGCTTAACATTCCGGCGTTTCAGCTCATCGCCAATTGCCTGCTGCAAGTGATAGCCGATGTATCCTTGGCTCATAGCGCCGCATTCGGCAAACGGCATAGCGGGCGTACCTGCGGTTCCGTTTGCTGCATAGTCCATCGCCAAATTAATCATACCGACCTGAGGACCGTTACCGTGTCCGATAACAATCTCATAGCCGTTTTCTGCCAGTGCGACAATTGATTTTGCCGTTTCTTTTACTAACGCGAGCTGCTCCTGCGGGTTATTTCCAAGTGCATTTCCGCCGAGCGCTACAACTATTCTTTCTTTTTTCATATTCGTATTGCCGCTCGCTTTACTTTAAGGTTGCATACATAACCGCTTTAATAGTATGCATGCGGTTTTCAGCCTGATCGAATACCTTTGACTGTACCGATTCAAAGACTTCGTTGCTTACTTCCATTTCAGGAATACCGAATTTTTCGTTCACTTCGCGTCCAACTTTTGTATTCAGATCGTGGAATGAGGGCAAGCAGTGGAGGAAGATAGCATTGGGATTGGCAAGAGCCATCATCTTCTTGTTCACCTGATACTTGCTCAACAGCTTAATGCGGGATTCCCATACGCTGTCGGGTTCGCCCATCGATACCCAAATGTCGGTGTACAATACGTCTGCGTTTTTGCAGCCTTTTTCTACATCATCGGTGAGGGTGATGGTAGCGCCGGTCTCTTTTGCAATCGCTTCAGCGGTCTTTACCAAGTCGGCAGCAGGGAACAAATCCTTGGGGCCGCATGCGGTAAAGTGCATACCCATCTTTGCGCATACAACCATCAGTGAATTGGCAACGTTGTTGCGTGCATCGCCGACAAACGTCAGCTTGATACCTTTTAAATGGCCGAAGTGCTCTTCGACGGTAAGTACGTCTGCAAGCATCTGAGTGGGATGGAATTCATTGGTTAAGCCGTTCCAAACCGGTACGCCTGCATATTTTGCCAGTTTTTCAACGATTTCCTGGCTGAAACCGCGGTATTCGATACCGTCATACATGCGGCCTAAAACCCGTGCGGTATCTTCGATGCTTTCTTTATGTCCCATCTGGGAGCTTGCCGGATCAAGAAAGGTTGAACCCATACCTAAATCCATTGCGGCAACTTCAAAAGAACAGCGTGTGCGCGTTGAGGTTTTTTCAAACAGTAATACGATGTTTTTTCCTTTTAAGTGATCGTGAGGGGTATGTGTCATCTTCAATTTTTTTAATTCTTTTGAAAGATCCAACAAATACCTGATTTCTGCTGAGCTGAAATCCAACAACTTTAAGAAGCTGCGTCCTAAAAGATTCACACCCATAAAAACTCCTTGCTAT
>CAUPUT010000001.1:0-53483 GCA_963514615.1 uncultured Treponema sp. | reverse complement strand
TTTTTTGTGTGGTGTTTTTTTTTTTTTTTTTTGTTTTTTTTAATTTTTTTTTGTGGGGGGGGGGGGGGGGGGGGGGGGGGGGGGGGGGGGTACAATATACGAATTTTTCATAACTGTCAAGCCTCTTTTTTATATATGGTAAGAATAGAGCGGTTTGCCCAAACAACAGCTTAATAGCTACCCCGCTCCGGTAATCCGCAGTTTACAATTATATCACAGATTGCTCTTTTTGCAAGTATACGAAATGTCAAATGTTGTTATTTAGTGCTAATCTCTAAGCAACTTGGGAAGCGTAAATTGCGCTTCATACGAGCGGCTTAGATGAGCGTACTTTCTAAACCGCTTGTCGGTTCTAGCTTGACCGCTAGTCTTTAAGGGCTTGTTCCAGTACGCAGGGGCAAGCCCTTTGTTATAAGGGGTTAGAAGGTGAACAACGAGGAAATTAAGGCGGCATTAGCCAGACTTTATTACTGCAAAATCGACTTTATAGTTATTCAATCCGGCAAAAAATCAAGCAAGGTAAACGGATTATACAAACCTGCTACACGAGAAATCATTTTACATAATAAAAACTTTACAACAGACAATCAGCTTATGTATACGGCAATACACGAGCTTACACACCACATCTTAACTACCGAAAAAGGCGTGAAGACCTCAAAATCGCATTCCGGTATTTTCTGGGCAACATTTTATGACCTCATCGACAAAGCCATCGAACTGAAGCTTTACACACGGGAAAGAAGCGAAGAAACGGCTGCGCTTGTAGCGGAAGCTGTAGAAATTCAGAAAAAAATCATAGAAGCACAAAAGGAACTCAGACGGATAATCGCGAAGCTGTATGATAGCTGCCAAAATAACGGTGAGCGTATTGAAGACGTTATTGAGCATGATTTGCAAATGAGCCGCAACAAAGCAAGAGAGCTGATGAAAAACAACATGAGCGATAGCGAAGATAATGAGGAAATTGCAAAAGCGGTCAATTCGGCAAAAGACCCTATGGTCAGACATGCGGCACAGGCTGCGGCTGATAGCGGAAAAACCGTTGAACAGGTAAAAGCAATCGCAAAACAAAAAGCAAAAGCGACCGATGACGACCTTGAAAACCCTGAACAGCTTAGGCGAGAAGAAAGACGACTTGAAAGGAAAATCGAGCAGCTTAGCGATCGACTTGTACAGGTTCGGGAGACGCTGATAAGCATGGGGGTAAGCGATGATTGAACCTACAAAAATCAAACTGGCTACGAAACAGAAGCGGGTTTTTGATTACATGAAAAATTTCGGCTCAATTACCACATTAGAGGCTTGCAACGACTTAGGTGAAACAAGGTTGTCTGCACGTATTTTCGAGCTTAAAGACAAGGGTTTTGACATATCTTTCGAATGGGTAGAGGTATTGAACCGCTACAAAGAAAAGTGCCGGGTCAAACGGTACTACATCGTATAGGCATGATTATGAAAATGCGAAGGGTCAAAGTTGCCTCCGGTGAAGGAAAAACTTCGCTATACGAGACGGAGCGGGCGGGTGAAAAGTTTGTCGGCACAATCAGAGAGTGTCTGTTATTCGGTATGGGTTTCGGTACCGATCAAGCGGCGGAGTTACGCTACGAGATGGCACGGCTGAACCGCTTAAAAAATAAATCGGAGTGAGGAATGTATGAAGGGATTAAAAGAATTGAAAGTGGTTTTTTACGGAGTTGATGATTGGGATAGACCTGTTTTCCGTGATGTCTATGAACAGGACGGTAAGTACCGGTACGGAAACAAGTTTTTCGGTGATACCGATAACCTTTTTCGCGGCTTTGAAAAAGTTATGGAACGCTACAAAACAGGCGTTGATAGCCTGTGCTATTTCGGCTCTTGCTTTGGGTGTGAACCTGACGGCGATAGCCCTGAAGAGCTGGGTGTCAAATTGATTTTTGATGCCGAGTTAACACGAAAAATTCAAGAAGGAGAAATCAATGTTGTATGAACAAGTTATTGAACTTGGTAAAGCACGTTTAACCGACACAAGCGCAATGAGCCGAAGCGAATGGCTTAAACTGCGTGCATCAGGAATCGGCGGAAGCGATGCAGGGGCGATTATGGGCTTAAATAAATACGCTACGCCCTTGAGCGTTTATTTTGCAAAAAAAGACCTTGCGGTGCAAGAAGGCAGCAATGCTGCCGAATGGGGAAACATACTTGAAGACCCGATACGGCAAAAAGCGCGTGAAGAGCTGGGGATTCAAATTGAAACGGTTCCCGGTATGTTCACAAACAAAGAACACGATTTTATGAACGCCAATTTTGACGGATTGGTA
The DNA here is from genome assembly GCA_963514615.1 of uncultured Treponema sp. GTDB lineage: Bacteria > Spirochaetota > Spirochaetia > Treponematales > Treponemataceae > Treponema. The sequence goes on along the minus strand of CAUPUT010000001.1, from coordinate 51,180 downwards.
TTCGTTGAAGGGGAAAAAGAAATCGCCGGTAGTGTTGTTTCCGGTCTTGGCGGACACGAAATAAAAACATCACGCACCGGCGACGGTTTCACAACAGACGAAATTCCCGACAGCTACTATGTGCAAGTTCAGCATTACATGGCAGTTACAGGGCTTACATTCTTTGTGCTTACCGTTTTTATTTTCGACCAATACACCGGAAGACATTATGTTATTCCGCGAAATGAGGAGTTTATTGAGCGGCTTATCGAAGCAGAAAGTACGTTCTGGAACGATTTTGTACTTGCAAATGTTATGCCTGCTCCCACCGGCAATGAAAACGAGCTTGACCTCGTAAAAGCGTTGCCGATGGCCGAAGAAATTACGCTTAGTGAAGATACCGAGCAGCTGCTTGAAGAAAAGGCTGCTATCGATGGCCAAATCAAAGACCTGCAGGAAAAAAGCGACATACTCAAAGAACAGGTGCTTATCAAAATGACGGAAGCATCCGGTGGAGAAAATGCACCGAAGACAATCGCAGTCTGCGGCCTGTGGAAAATATCGCTTAACACACAGGTTTCAAAGCGGGTCGATACCAATGCTTTGAAGAAAGCCGGTGTGTACGATGAGTACGCAAAAGAAAGCATTTCGCGCGTACTGCGTATTACAAAAGCGAAGGAGCTGTAATGTTCGAGGCGGAACGGGAACGGTGCTACGCTGGCATACGAAAGTGCGATGCGTTTTTGCAAAATGAAATTGTGCGTGGGACGCGAGCAAGTGAAATGATGCCGGAACAAGTGATTAAACTCTTCGAGGAGTATGGAGAGCAACGTAGGGTAGCCATTTTTCACTTGAAAGCAAAAATGCACTTTATCCGGTTACTGGTTGATTTTCAGGAGGCTGAAAATGCGCTTCATGTGGATTGACACGGAAACGACCGGTATAGACCCAAGCGATTCGGCTGCCTTTCAAGTGGCATGTGTTCTTGTGGATAACGGACAGCTGATTTGTGAGCGGTGCTTTTTCTTAAATCCGTTGAGTGAAACAATTACGTATCACGAAGGCGCCGGAGCAGTTCACGGTTATTCGGAAGAGCAAATAAAAGCATTTCCGCCTGAAACAGAACAGGTGCCGAAAATTGCTGCGTTTTTTGCAGAGGCGAGAGAGCTTTGGGAAAAGGACGGCAGTAAGACTGAAAAGATGATTATTGCCGGTTATAACGTGGGATTCGATATAGGACATGTTAAAGCCCTTTTCGAGCGGAACGGCTATCGGCTGGAAGATTATTTTGTCAACGTGATCGCTGATGTATTCCTGCAAGTAAAAAAGGCAGGGGTACAGAAAGCGTTACCGTATCTTCCCGACAGAAAACTCGGAACTGTGGCAAAACATTTAGGTGTAAATCTTGAAAATGCCCATGACGCTTTGGCAGACATTACAGCGACGCGTGAGGTTGCTAAAAGGTTATACCAAATGGGTATAGCCTTAATCTAAATGCACAGGAGAAATTAAAATGAATGTAAACGGAAACAATGCAAGTACAAAACTTGCGAACGCAGCAAACGGTACAGACCAAACACTGAAGCAATGGGTTGCAAAAATGAGCGGCCAGATTAAAAATGCGCTGCCTGCAAATATTACACCGGAGCGCATGATGCGGATCGCGCTTACCGCTCTTTCGAAAGATGCGAAGCTTTCAGGTTGTACGCCTGAAAGCTTTATGGGGGCTCTTTTAACATCTGCACAGTTAGGGCTGGAGTGCAATACGCCGCTGGGACAGGCGTACCTTATCCCGTTTTGGAACAGCAAAAAAAGTTGCCTTGAAACACAGTTTCAGCTCGGTTATCAGGGCTTGATAGACCTTTGTTACCGCACGGGGCAATACAAGAAGATTGTTGCCCGTGTTGTGTATGAAGGCGATGACTTTGATTATTCCTACGGACTTGATGAGCAGCTTATTCACCGCCCTAAAGAAAGAAGCGAAAAACCGATTTATGTATATGCACTGTACGAATTGAAAAACGGTGCCAGTGCCTTCGAGGTGATGAGCTGGAAAGCGATTGAAGCGCACGCAAAAAAATATTCACAGTCGGTACAGAAAGGCTACACGTCCCCGTGGTCTACCGACCCTGAAAGTATGGCGAAAAAGACCGTGCTTAAAAAAGTTTTGAAATACGCACCGAAAGCGGTAGAAAGCGCAGAGCTTATTGCGGAGGCGGTAAACGGCGACAGCGCAATCATCAAGACCGACATCATAAAAGACGGGAACGACTTCACCTATACCAAGAACTTCGATTACTCGCCCGAAAGTATTCCGGCATCTCAAGAGCCCGCAGTTACCGAATTACAGGATAACAAGAGGAATATACAGCAGGATAAACATATTCCGGAGCACAATAGCGCACAAATCGGTGCAGACGAAGAGATTCCCGACGGGCTGTTTTAAGGGAGTGTGATTGTGAAGATAACCGGTTTTTTTCACGGCATTTTGTACAAAGAGCAGATTGTTTTACGTCCTACCGACGGGAAAGATAAAATCCTGATCAACAAACTGTTTTTGTCAAAGAAACAGCGTGAAGAAAGGAGCTGTACTGAAATTCTTTTGAAATGTGAGATTGACGCTCAGTTTCAAAAGCGGAGTTTCAAACAGCTTAATGCCGTGTGGAAACTGGTAGAGGTTATCTTTGAATCGATGGAAAACCGCAAGCCGACGGAAAGCGAAAAATACGATTTATATCTTGATTTGCTTGAACTGTATGCGGACAAGGTACCCAGCAAATTGCGCAAAGACACCTTGCGAAGCATACATATTTCAGAATCGAATACGGTTGCAGCTGCACGCTTTATCGACGGCTTGTTATATCATTTGGCGACTGACTGCCAACTTTCCTATGACTTGCAAGCGGACGTTCGAAGCATTCTGTATGAATGGGAAATATGGCGCGGTAAGCAAAAGACGGATTTTATGGATAACATGACGGTTGACGAATGGCGGGAAACGGCAAAGTACAGCGAAGCAAGCGGTGTAGGCGGCGATATTGATTGCCACCACATCGTAAGTAGAGGTGCTGCTCCGCAATTCGCAAATTGCGCATGGAACGTCTTAGCCCTTACGCGGGAAGAACACGAATTTTTTCACCGGTGCGGCTGGCCTGCCTTTTTGGAAAAATACCCGCACTTGCGCGGCAAAGTTGAGCGGGCATTTGAAAAAGCCGGAGCCCTGCCAATTCCGCAATGATGGAATTCACCGTAAGCAGTTTGTCGAGGTGAAAAATTTAACAGACTTAACAATGAGAGGATAAACAAAATGGAAAATAACCCTTTGGTATTGATTGTAAAAGAAAAGACACTTGGAAGTCTTGTTACCAATGCAAACGACATAAAAAAATATGTCTCTGAAAAACTGAAAGAGTATTCCGTTGATAATTATACCGGCGATGCAAAACAGGCAGCAAAAGATAAGGCGGAAATAAACAATGCCATTAAAACGCTGAACGACCGCCGTATCGCGCTTGAGAAAGAATGGAACATGCCCTTCCAAGAGTTCAAGAATATTATCGTCGAAACGACCGGTATGATGAAAAGCGCGAGCAGCAAGTTAGATGTAATCGTCAAGAATGAGGAAAACAAAGAAAAGGAAGAAAAACGCCGCGAGATAATGGAGCTGTGGGGAGCAAAGAAATTTAATCTTGTTCCGCCGGATCGTATTTTTAATGCAAGATGGCTCAATAAAACGTATAAGCTGGCAACGATTGATGTTGAGCTTGACGACATTATCAACCGTATCAACGGCGATCTTGCTTCACTCGACGCTTTCGGCGAGGACACCGCCGTTTTAAAAGACCTCTATCTGTCTACGCTAAACTTGCAATCAACACTTAATAAGGGCGCGGAGCTTAAAGCGAACCGGGAACGGCTCATTGCTCTGGAAGCTCAAAAAAAGGCCGAAGAAGAAGCGAAAAAAGCGGCAGAGGCTGAAAAGCAAAAAGAAAGACAAGAGCCGGAAGAAGAAACAAAGGAAAACACACAGACTGTCGTAGCGGTTGATTTTGATACGCACGAAGTAAGAAACATATCCGTATCGACTGAAAAACCGGCGGAAGTACCTACCGAAAAGACATACCGATTCAACGTCTACGGCATGGAAAGTGTAATCAGCACAGTAAAAAACATCGCCGAAGAGATGGGACTTGCTATCGTACCGTCGCTGACGCTTGAAGGAAGTTTCGCACAAATAACACACTTTAAAGAACTTCTTGCTCAACACAACATCGGCTATGACAAAACGGGAATAATCAATCTTGCGGTAAAACAGATTGATTAACGAGGGGGATTGCAATGAGTGAAAGACGAATGCTCTCAAAGTCAATTACGGAAAGCGATATATTTTTGGATTTACCGCTTTCTGCACAGGCTTTGTACTTTCACCTGTCAATGAATGCTGACGACGATGGGTTTATCAATAATTCAAAACGAATCAGAAAGATATGCGGTGCAAGCGACGATGATTTAAAACGGCTTATCCGGGACGGCTTTTTAATTCGCTTCGATTCAGGCATTTGTGTAATAACACATTGGAAAATAAATAATAAGTTGCGAAAGGATAGGTACCGGGCAACGAATTATCCTGAAGAAAAAGCAATGCTTGTTGAAAAAGCGACAGGCGTTTATTCACTGCAAAAAACGGATGAAAAACCTCTTGAACCGATTGAACAGCCCGAACAAATACCGGATATAGAGCCTGCGGAAAAAGAGGCGGCAGTATCAGAAGAAGAAACGGAAAGCGAAGACGTCGGAACTGATGAGCCGGAGATTGAGGCAGAAAGTGAAAATCAATCGGAAAAAATTGCGTATGACCTTGAAATAGGCATAAATAAAAGTTACGCGGAAATGATTTTTGATATTTATTTTTCTCACGGATTGCCGTGCGGTAGAAATATCATCGAATTCACTATGCGTGATTTTAAACTTGCAAGTGCTGCGCTTAGCCGCCTGCATTTACACAGCGATGATGTTATTCAGGCGGTAAAAAACTATGTGCAAGTTATAGAGTTGAAACGGAAAGGGCTTACGTGGTGGAACAGCGAGCAGAATTTCTACAGTTTTTGTGAAAAAAATACTATTTTGCGATTTCTTCCTGCGAACTTCAATTTTGAAGACTACACGAAACAGAAAGGCGGCGAAAATGGTAAGAATTCCGCACCGGACGATAAGATAACGCTTTAAGAGGTATGTATGCGCTTTGTTGATAAAGTAAACAGTCTGCCAATCAGCACAAAAATTGTTGAGCACCTATGTCAAAAACACGGCAAAGTCAAAAGTGAGGCCTTTGTATTATGCGGACATATACATTCCTTTTGTCCTATCTGTGAACGGGAGCGTGAGGAACTGAAAGAAAAAGAGCGTAAGCAAAAAGAAATTGAACAGGCAAGAGCTGCCTTTGAAGCGGAAATGAAAGCGCGAAATATTGAGCCTGAATTTTGGATGAAGGGTATTGAAGATTACAAAGTGCAATATCAGGAACAAAAAAAAGCAGTTATAGCCGTCAGAAAAATGATAGCCCAAAAGAGAGGTAAGATAATCATATTGGGATCAAACGGTGTCGGAAAGACAATGCTGGGAAGTATCGCAGTTAAAGAACTTGGCGGAAGGATTTTGAGTATGTATGAAATATCCAGCATGATACGCCACAGTTATACAATCAACTCTGAAAGAGATGAATTTGAAATTGTCAATGAACTTGCTTCCGTTCCCATGCTTGTCATCGATGAAATCGGAAGAACGAAAGGAAGCGAAGCCGAGTTGAATTGGCTAAGTTATATACTCGACAAGCGGCACACAAGAAGTTTGCCCTTTATGTTACTTGCAAATACCCATTTTAAGCGCGATTGCAGGGTAAAAGGTTGCAGGAACTGTTTTGAAAACTATGTAAATAATGATGTGTTAAGCCGGTTAAAGCAAGACACTGAACTTATAACGATTATTGCGCCCGATTATCGGGCTGGGAAGTAAAACGGCGAGCAGAATATAACAAAACGGACGGCTTATCTGAAAGCACACCGTTTTAATTTTGAGGGGTAAAGGAATGGGATTTTCAAGTACTGTTTGTTACAGAAATGAAATAGGAAAGATACTTGCAAAGCTGCGCGTAGATTACGGTGAATCGCAAGCAAAACAAGCTGCACGGCTTGGATTTAATCAAGCATATTTAAGCATGGTGTCAACCGATAAGCGTAGTTTTTCATACGAACTTTATAAGTCGATTATGGAGCATTACGCGGAAAAAGCTGCGGTTTTTAAAAACGAATTGATTAACGAGCTTGTAAAGGCTGATGTAAAAGAACGTTTTATCGAGCTTTTCCCGAATACGACACCGGAGCAAATGCTGTACGTGCTTTATGGGGAAAAGTAGGTAAAAGAACATATTACGGGGTAACGGAAAGACAATGAAAAGCGAAGCGTTCAACATCGATTGTATGGAATATATGAAACAATGCCGCGATAAACAATTCGATCTTGCCATTGTCGATCCACCGTATGGAATAGAAGAAATGACTGGAACGAATCCCGCAGCCGGACGGGGAAAATTGAAACATCGAGCGTTGAATCGCGAAGAAGAGAAGTTTAATCAGTGGGACAAGTCTCCGTCAAAAGAATATTTTGATGAACTTTTTCGAGTGTCAAAAAATCAAATTATTTTTGGCGGTAATTATTTTGATTTGCCGCCTACCCGCGGTTTTATTGTCTGGGATAAATGCCAGCCGTTTCCAAACTTTTCCGCGTGTGAATTTGCATGGAGTAGTTTTAATGTTCCTGCAAAAATCTTTCATTTTGACAACCGCACATCGGGGAAAATTCATCCGACACAAAAGCCGGTTGAATTGTACAAATGGATTTTAGCCACTTTTGCAAAAAGCGGAGACAGCATACTCGATACACATTTGGGTTCCGGTTCCTCAAGAATTGCCGCGTATGATATGGGTTTTAATTTTACCGGAACGGAGATTGATACGGAATATTTTAACGCGCAAGAAGTGCGCTTTAACGAGTACCGACAGCAGCTCTCACTCTTTGAGTTTGCAGGCGGACACATACAAGGCGAATTCGCCTTATAACACTTTGTAAGGAGCATACACTATGGAAACACGGAAAATTGTACGGACACTGAACGCGGGAGTGTTTTTCGGAAACATCAAAGAAGAAAACGGAAATACGGTCGTTATGACTAATGCGCGGCGCATTTGGTATTGGGAAGGGGCGTCATCATTGTCGGAATTGGCGCAGCTAGGAACGGCATTACCGGAAAAATGTATGTTCCCTATAGCGGTCGATGAGGTAAAACTTTTTGAAGTTATTGAAATCCTTTCCGTAACGGAAGAAGCCGCATCAAGTATTGACGGAGTTGCCGTATGGACACAGCACAAATAAAGCAGTTTTTACGCGGCACAGACACTATGCGTACCGCTTTCCATAACCGTACTAACAACTTCATCTATGAGTGCAACGATGGCAGCGGATACGGCTGTGGAATAGAAAAGGGAAGCGGCGTCAGAGGTGGGTACGGACACGGATCGTCTGAGGGGCGCGGCTCCAGAGATGGAAAATCATGCGATATAGACGAAATCTATATTGGGCGAAGCGGCGATAAAAACGGAGGCGGGTTCGGAGACGGAGACGCCGGAAGCGGTGATTCGTATGGAAGAGGAATAGACGGCAAATATCCAAGAGGCGTATGCAATGTAAACAACACCGCCCTTACCATTCTCACCTACAACGGAGAGCGCGTATATGTTGTTGACGGCATTCCATGCGTCTTCAAAACGGTACATGACGTATGGGCAAAGGTTGACGTTATCAATAGAACGGATTTTACCGCACAGGTGGCGTTTATCGGTAAATGTAAGGGCTTTTTTGCGCACGGAGAAACGTTGCGGATGGCGCTTCAAGATGCAAAAGGAAAGTATTACCGGAGCGTTGACTTTGAAGCAAAAAAAGAAGAATTGAAAGCGCTTTTTTTACGCAGCGCGGATAAAAAGCTCTCTGTTCGCACACTGTATGAATGGCATGGTATGCTTACCGGCTCTTGCTGCTTTGGGCGCGATGAATTTATACGTACTCATACCTTTAAATACGATGATCGGCTTACGCTTAAAGAGTTTGTAAACCTTACCGCAGCGCATTTCGGCGGTGAGAAGATAAAGGAATTATTGGAGTAAATAAATGACCATAGAAGAATTTGATGCCTTACCTCATTTTGCTAAAAATAGACAGCTTCGTTTTGCGGAAAAACAGCAAAAGAAACAGATTGAGGACAAACAATATCTTAAAACAGCAGACTTGGAAGGTAAAGCGGAAGCGATTGATAGTAATGCGGTGAAGGGATGATGGTAATGAACTCGTTATCAATACTTATAGAAGCCGTTGATGCTGAGAAGGAAGATTTCATACAAAAATTTACTATACAGGAGAAACTTCAAATCATGGATAAAAAAAGAAGCTCAATATTGAGAAAACAAGACATTGATCTTGATGCATGGAATGAAATGGCTAACACAGAAAAGAAGAAATTCATTAAACAGATTGCAGGCCTTGTAACACAAAACGGGGTAAGTAAAGATTTTTTACACTTTTTGTTACAGGAAACAATAAAATTGGCAGAGCAAGGAACCTTTCAATCTGGGGAGATAGTATGAACGATTACGATTTTGAAAATATTACCGAGAGGATTATTACCATTCTCAAGATTGTACTACTAGCAATAGTATGCGGAATTGGGTTACTTGCTTTAATTTCCGGGATTGCCGTTGCATTGGGCTAGAGGGGGAAACATATTATGCTCATATTTCCACTGAAAAAAGAATGGTATGAAAAAATCAAAAGTGGAGAGAAAACAATAGAGTATCGTGAAGTAAAGCCGTATTGGACAAGAAGACTTGAAAGAGCAGAATTTAGAGGAGGCAATATATACTGGTATTTTAACAAGACAATCTTTGAAAATTTCTCCGCTCCCTGCTTTTTTCGCTTAGGCTACACAAAAGAAAGGCTAGAGGCATGGATTACAAAGGTTGAGGTTGTAGACGGTAAGGATACGGATTTACATATAGATAAACCGGTATATGCAATCCATTTTGAGCTCACAGGACAGTACGGAGTTATGAGAAAAGACGGAAATATTAGGTAAAATCTCCGACAGCGTAGCCTCAATAGGTGTGGGCGGAAGCTATTATACTTTTACAACCTTTTTAGATAGGTATGTTTTTGCCGACGACGGCAGCCCTTGTGGGGAATTGGTGGAGGAGTAAATAAAATGAAAAGACTTGCAACACATAGAGAGCTTGCAAAATGGTGCGCACAAGGGAAAGGTGAATGGATGCACCGACCATCTAATTCAGGCACTGTGTACACGATGTATAAATATAACGAAGGTGAAGCTGATTGCTGTATCACAGAACATGCAATAACAAAGCAACGGATTGTCGTTCGGCGTTGGAACAGTATGGAGTGGAGCGAGCCGACAAAGGAATATTTATTAAATAACACAGGATTAGTAGAGGAGTAAATAGCATGATAATGGGAGATATATTAACGTTGGTGGAGTAATGACCTACTTATCAGTCTGCTCCGGTATTGAAGCAGTAAGCGTTGCATGGGAGCCGTTAGGTTTTAGGCCTATCGGCTTTTCAGAAATTGAACTTTTCCCTTGCGAATTGCTGAAGCAAAAATACCCGAACGTCAAAAACTATGGAGGCATTACGCAATATGAAAAATGGAACGCAGGACAATTTGACATTCTGGTCGGAGGAACACCTTGCCAGTCTTTCAGTATTGCCGGAAAACGAGGCGGAACCGCTGACGAGCGAGGCGCTCTCATGTATGCCTATTTGGGAATTGTGGAAGCATACCGCCCCCGCTGGATTATATGGGAAAACGTCCCCGGCGTATTGTCCTCGAACAGCGGATATGATTTTGCATCGTTCCTTGCAGGGCTGGAAGAATGCGGGTATGGGTGGGCGTACCGGGTGCTTGACGCTCAGTATTTCGGAGTACCCCAACGCCGTCGTCGAGTCTTCGTTATCGGACATATTGATAACAGAACAGACCTTGCCGCAGAAGTATTATTTGAGCAGCAAGGCGTGTGCGGGAATATTGCGGCGGGCAAAACACAGAAACAAGAAACTTCCGAAAGAGTTGGAGAAAGCACTGAAAGCACATGTTTTCGCCGAGGAGGAAACTACAAATATTACAAAGATACAAGAGCTTCAACTTTGAGAAATACTGCATCTCCCGATTATTTTGATTTGGTTTTAGCAAGTGGGAAGCAGTTTAGCGGAGATGTTTTTGTCATAAACGGACGACAAAATCCATGCGTAACTGCAAAAGCTGGGGCAGTTGATACATTTTCCCACACAAACTGTATAGGATATGCCGGAAGCAAACAGCAGAAAATCCGCCGCCTTACCCCGCTTGAATGTGAACGCTTGCAGGGCTTCCCTGATAACTGGACAAAAATCAGTTGGCGCGGTAAGCCTGCCGAACAATGTCCCGACAGCCTACGCTATAAGGCAATCGGAAACAGTATGGCAGTTCCGGTTATGCGCTGGATTGGGGAAAGGATTAAACGAATAGAGGAGAAAACAAAATGATAGAAATAAATCTTGAAAAAGAACTGGAAATGTATTTTTACAATAAAGGTTTAGGAAGCGAAAGCGGAAAAGAGGCCTCTGATATGGCAGCATTTTTAAAAACATTACTGAACAAACGGTTGAAAGATATTGAAGATGTCGCAGAAAATATTATGGACGATATATTTACACTTAGAAATAGTCTTTTTAATAAAGGAAGCAATTAAAAAGATAGAGGGAGAAAAATATGTATAAAGTCGATATTGATATTTTCAACACTCGCAAAGTTATTATTGCCCTTATATACGATAAGGAATATCCAGATTATGCGGCAGCAAAAATAACTATTTTTGATGACAAAATTATTTATGAAGTCAACAGTGGATGGGGATATGTCTTCGCTCATTCGCATGAGCAAGAACCTGTATATAGTTTCTTTTGCAAAACAGAAACACGTGTCCCGTTTCTGGATTGGATTGAAAACATCCTTATAGGAGATTTTGATCATATATATGATTGCCCTATTAACCTTGATAGGCTGGATGCCAAATTCAATGAAATACAGGAAGACATCGGGGGATTTGAAGATAAAACGCTTGAAAGAATCGACAAAGCAAAAGATTTTATACGCAATAATAATACCTATTTTAAAGCTCGAGATCGTATTGATGAATTGTTAGAAGAAATAGGGCTTTCCTTTTATGAGGAATATGAATTTGGATATTGCACTCTTAGAGAAGGATACTTTTCTGATGACATTGCGGAATATGCTCTTGTTGCTCTAAATGAAGACTACACTAATGCCTGTAAACAAATTCAATATGTCTGCAATAAACTTGTAGCGGAAAATATTAAAGAGGAAAGATAAATGCCATTAAATAAAAATACAAAAGAGCTGTTAGAAACGCTTATGGCTGAAAATGACTATTTATCATATTCAGTGAAAAGATGCATAACGAACTGTTTAAATGATGATACGAAAGCAGCAAATGCCGATTTTGTTGCACAGATGAAAAAGAAACTTACAGAGCAGTTCGTAAGACTTCCGACAAATATTGAGGGTAAGGTAATCTGTTATTCACCTGAAAACTTTATTCCTGAACGGTATTACACCCAACAAAGATGGATTGATTCCGTTTTACAATCAATTATAAAAATGAAGACGGTTGCAGAGATGATGGATTCTATGCGTATTCATTACCGCAATGCAACAATTCTTTATGGAGAAAGCGGCACAGGAAAGACAGAATTTGCTCGCTATGTAGCATATAAGCTTAATCTACCGTTGTTTTACCTTAATTTTTCAAGCGTCATAGATTCTCTTTTAGGGAATACTGGGAGAAATATTGCAAATATATTTAATTATGTAAAAAAGAATGAGTGTGTCTTTATGCTTGATGAAGTAGATTGTATAGCAGAAAACCGTTGTTGTGCTAATGGAGCAGAAAAAGAGTTTTCAAGAGTTACCATAACCTTAATGCAGGAATTTGATATGCTGCCAAATAATATTATTTTGATTGCAGCCACTAATCGGATTGATATTATCGATGATGCTGTACTGAATCGTTTTTCTGTTAAACAAAAAATAGAGCGATTATCATTAAATGATAATAGAGCATTTGCACAATTCTATGTTAAGGCGATACAAGCAGAAAGCTATATTACTGATAGTGATATAGCAGGATGTATTGATAATGATGATTTATCACAAAGACAAGTAGTAACAAAAATTATTCAGCTTCTGGGTGATAAGTTATACCAGAGCTTAGAAGGGGATAGCACATGCCATTAAATAAATCGACCGGAAATATGTACGAGTTTATTACGCATACGTGGAATACGATAAAAGGCGAATGTCCGCACGGATGCAGCTACTGTTATATGAAGCGCTGGGGCAAACAACCGCCGTTACACTTTGATGAAAAAGAACTAAAAACCGACTTAGGAAAGAATAATTTTATCTTTGTCGGTTCTTCTTGTGATATGTTTGCCGAAAGTATTCCGTATGAGTGGATAATAAAAACGCTTGATTACTGCGCACAATATCCTGAAAACAATTATTTTCTTCAAACGAAAAAACCCGATAGATTTTCGAGTTTTTTAAATGAATTGAAATCGAATTTCTCTGTCTGCACCACATTGGAAACAAATAGAAGTTATGGAGCCATAATGAATAAATGCCCATCGCCTGAAGATAGAGCATTAACGCTGTCTTGGATTCACAACTGCAACAAATATATCACCATCGAGCCGATTATGGATTTTGATTTAACGGAGTTTGTCGAAATGATTAAGACCTGTAATCCTATACAAGTCAATATCGGAGCGGATTCAAGTCATAAGCGTAATATGTTGCCGGAGCCGCCGAAAGAAAAAATCATAGAGCTTATCGCAGAACTTGAAAAATTCACAACTGTCGTACAAAAGAAAAACCTTACACGGTTATTAAAATAAAGAGGAGATGTAAATGAGAGTAATAACAAAAACACACACGGGTAGTATTGTATCTGATACAGACCTCAATCTTGAATATCTCTATGTCGGTGATTATGGCAAGCGAAACAATATCAAGGCTAATTTTCTCGGTTACACAAAGAGAATTGATAAAGTCGAACATACACCAGTTGATATTACGGAAAAACTTGTTGTAACCGTTTCCACGCAAAAAGGATGCCCCATGAATTGTAATTTTTGTGATTGTCCAAAACTCGGCTTTAAAGGCAATGCTTCTATAGCAGAGATGATACACGAAATTACCGGCGGTATTGCTCTTTCCGGTATTACACACGGCAAGCGGCTGAATGTTCACTTTGCACGTATGGGCGAGCCGACATTCAATTTGGATGTAATAAAGGCCGCAAGGACTATCGGAGAGACAACAAAAGGTATGTTTGATGAATATCATCCTGTTGTTTCTACGATGATGCCTAAAAACAACAAGAGCTTAGAGGAGTTTCTTTTTAATTGGGTTGCGCTTCGTTATGAGTGGAAAGGCGGTGTAGGACTACAGCTATCAATCAATACCATCAATGAAGATGACAGAAATAAAATGTTTGGAAATATGAGTTTATCATTAACCGATATTTCAGAAATTGTAGATAAACTTCCCTATCCTGTCGGAAGAAAGTACACACTAAACTTTGCGGTAACGTCAAAATCGGATTTAGACCCGAAGGTACTTGATTGGTATTTTGATAAGAAAAAATTCATTATTAAACTAACGCCCATTCACGAAACAAAAGAAGCCGTATCAAACGGGTACGAAATTGTTACCGATTTTGATGTCTATGAAAAGTTTGAAAAGCCGCTTGTTGCCGAAGGTTGGGATGTAATTGTATTCGTACCGTCAAAAGAAGAGGATGCGGATAGAATAACGTGTGGAAATGCGCTTTTAGCCATTCAAGACTTTAAAAGAGAATACTTAGGGAAGGAATAGCACATGTCTTTTACTTTTGAAGAATGGGAAAAAGGTTACAACAATAATAGACCTGTTGAGCCTTGCAGTGAAAGCGAAAACGCGGAGCAATGGGCGTGTATCGTAGATTACGCAGAGGATAAATTGAAAGACGCCTTTGAAGCAGGGCGGAAGTCTGTATCAAATGCCCATTCATACGACTCTGCCAAAGATACATTATTACATATCAAACGAGTCAATGAATTATTATTGCTATTCGCCAAAGAACTAATGGATAGAGCTATCTGCCACGACAATTCTAAACTATATGATCCTGAAAAACCGTTATTTGATAAAATGACACCGCTTTTAAAAGGTTTAACGTATGGAAGTGAAGAATATAAAAAATCATTGGCAGAGTTAAAACCTGCATTAGATCACCATTATTCTCATAACAGCCATCATCCTGAATATTATAAAGACGGGATAAACGATTGTAATTTGTTTGATTTAGTTGAGATGCTTTGTGATTGGAAGGCTGCTTCGGAACGACACGCAGATGGAAATATTTTTAAATCAATTCAAATAAACAAAACTCGCTTTGCGATGGCTGACCAGTTGGCGAAAATCTTTGAAAATACGGTAAATAAATTATTCGGGTAATCTTAATACAAGGAGCGTAAACATGAGTTTTAGAGAATATTACATTGAACAATTTAAGGAGCTTCCCTTTATTTGGAAGGAAGCAAAGAAAGATAATAGAAGATTAGCATTTTTGGTTACCTTTCTTTTATTACTATTTCCTATAGCAATCTACATGATGTATTTATACGATACGGGAAAAATGAAAGTTGACAGACGTTATACTAAAAAGGAAGAAAACTATGAAAATCAAACGGAATGACATAAAAAACTCTATTTTTGAAGATATTGCATTGATAAGAGGTAATTATGGGATATAGGTATAATAGGCAAATTCGCAAAGTAATGAATGGTAATTACAGAGCGGCTTTTGAGCAAGTGAGAGTTTATATTGAAGCAAAAGCTAGAAGCGCAAACTTTTTTCAACGGTTTCGTATTGCTATGCGATATCTGTTTAAAAAAGACTTTAATAGTTTTCTGTAATTCAATTACCTGTTTAGGAGAATGAGTAGATGATTAACATAACAATAATCGTACTTGTATTAGCAGTATGCATTCTCATCGGTATAGGCTTGATCCATCGCGTAAAGTCTTTCGGGTGGATAGATATAACAGATAAGCAACCGAAAAAAGATGAATGGATATTTGTATTAAGTTCTTTTCAAGCAGAGCATCTCCCATCAGGTGTGAGAATTCTTTATGCAAAATATTACGGAATGACACCCGTAGGGCTTGGAGAAGTTTCATTGCCCGGATTGGGACTTGATATAAAATATTGGTATCCGGCATCAAAACTTCCGCCGTTTCCGAAGGAATTAAAGGATAAAAAATAGAATGAATAATCTTTTAATCGGAGATTGCAGAAATATCTTGCCCACACTGGAAGCGCAGTCTATACAATGTGTTGTAACAAGTCCGCCATACTATAATTTGCGCGATTATGGTGTGAATATGCAGATAGGGCAGGAAGCAACATATCAGGAATATATAGATAACCTTGTTTCTGTTTTTCGCGAAGTTCGGCGCGTCTTAAAGGACGACGGTACTGTGTGGCTTAATCTCGGAGACAGTTATGCCGGTAGCGGACAGGGCGGCAATTTAGATAAAAATAAAAAATTAAAAAGTATGACGCCGCTAAAACAAACGCCTCTTGCCGGATTAAAGAAAAAAGACTTGATCGGGATTCCGTGGCGTGTTGCCTTCGCGCTCCAGCAAGACGGCTGGTATTTGAGACAGGATATAATTTGGTATAAACCGAACGTCATGCCTGAATCGGTAAAAGACCGCTGTGTAAAATCTCACGAATATATTTTTTTGCTGTCAAAAAATAAAAACTACTATTTTGACTACAAAGCCATCAAGGAAGACTCGGTATTATTTGAAAGCTACAAAGAACACAGCTATAAAAGAACATTAAATGCTGCGCATCCTTCTTATAATCTAAGAAGGGACGATAAACGTGATTCTATGAAACAAACATATCCACAAAAAAGACTAAACAGAAAAGATAGTGATTATGACATTACGAAGCGTAATAAACGAGATGTATGGATAATTCCTACGCATCCGTATAAAGGCGCGCATTTTGCCGCCTTTCCGCTTAAACTCGTTATTCCGTGTGTTCTGGCGGGAAGTCGCGAAGGGGACGTTATACTTGATCCGTTCTTCGGTTCCGGGACGGTTGCCGAAGCCGCAGCCCTCTTAAACCGGAATTGGCTCGGTATTGATATAAATCCTGATTATGAGCCGCTTTATAAAGAAAGATTGGCATTATTTGCATAGGAGTATACTTAAAATGATAAACTTAAACAAAAGTGAAAAGGAAAAACTGATTGGACTTCTCAAAAAAGACGGCGAGACAAAAGCGAATTTACTTTTGATAAAGCGGCTTGAAAACTCCATGAAGAGCATAAAACCGCGTTCGGCAAAGAACAAAGGGCTTGAATGGCAAAAAGAGACCTGTGAAATTGTAAGCCGAATAACAGGCATTCCATACGACCAAAAAAGCGACGATTGCGAGATTCATTCCCGCGAGAGCGGTCTTAATGGTGTTGATGTGATTTTGCGAGGAGAGGCAAAAAAGCGTTTCCCGTTTTGCATTGAGTGTAAAAACGCAAAAACTATATCGCTTGCCGAGTGGGTAAGACAGGCGCAGGATAACTGTAATGAGCGGGATAATTGGTTACTCGTTATTAAAAGTCCTATCCTGCCAATGAAAAAAATAGCGGTAATGGCTTTGTCAAAGTTTGAGGAAATTGCAACCGATATACTGCAAGGTTGATTTTTACGTATACCTGATGTAAAATAGGTAAAAGAAGAATTCAAAAAAAACTTATACAAGTATCATACTGACCAATGATACAGTTAAAACGGTGGGGGAAAATGAACGGACGTTTTAATCGTATCTTTGAGTATCTTAATCGAAAAGAAGATGAGCAATTTTCGGGAAGCATAAAATTGAGCTTTGAAAGCGGGATATGCGTCGCTATAAGCGAAGCAAACCGGCACGATATTCCTTTGACAAAAACGGAAAATGATAACGTTGCCAGTAGGTGCCTAAATATGGCGGAAAAGCCTGATTTTAACGGTGCTGTGGTGTTTGTTTTTCAAAGCGGGAAAATTGCGGAATACTCATATTCAAAAACATACAAAGGTGAAACTCTCAAAAAGTTTTTAGGAGAGTAATATGCAAATATGCCTTAAATGCGGGAAAGCAATAAAGTATATAGCTACCGGTTTTAAAACAATACAAGTTTGCGATGCCGAAAAAGTTGAGATTGTATCGGAAGGCGGACATATTTTGAAAGGCTATATGCGCCATGTTTGCGAAGTGGAAAAGCAGGATGCGCAGAATGACAGAGAATGAAGAGCTTGCATTGCCGGAGACGCCTGCAGAAAAGCCGAAGCGACAGCGCAAAAGCAAGCCCAAAGATACATTTTCAGTAACGCTTGAAGACGGGAGTGTAATAGACCTTGATTCTTTTGATTACGGCGAAACAAAGCTGACGCAAAAAGAAAAGCTGTTTATCCTATGGTACACCTATCCGCAAAGTAATTCATATCACGATTCGGCAAAATCGGCTCGTAAAGCAGGATATTCACAAAAAAACGCCCGCATGAGCGGGTACAATTTACGTCGCAATCCGAAAATAGCGTCACTTATTGCGAAGTTTGATAAAGATGTCGTAAAGACCGGTATTGAAGAAGCGTATCATCGCATTATTCAACGTAAGATAGCGCGGAGCGAGTTTAAGGGGCTGGATTTTTACGACATTGAAAACTACACGGCAGAAAACGGCACGATTTACACAAGTGTTACTATTAAAGAACCGGAGGAACTGACCGAAGAGCAAAAACTCTGTATAGATGGGATTGAGTTTATCGGGCAACGTGCAATTCCGAATTATAAATTGCCGAATAGAACCGCCGAAGAAAATAAGCTGATTGAACTGTACGAAAAGATAAACGGTGAAGGTAAAAAAGAAGGGTATGAAGTAGAGACGACGGCGGAAATTATAAAAGGAAATCTACAAGTCAAAACAAAGATTGTCAGGGCAAATTCGGAGATAACGGAATTATCGGAGTTGCGTAACAAGACGGACGAGAGAACGGAAGAGGATTAAAACGAACAATGAAACTATGGACACCGGAAGAAAAACTAAATTATGTCTACGCATTTATGAAATATCACGGTGAGTCGCTCACGCTGGATTTTTGGCAAGATGATTTTATACTAAACCGAAATCGCTATATTTGTCTTCTTAAAAGCCGGCAGACGGGATTTTCTTTTGTCGTTGCAATAAAAGGTTTGGTAAAAGCGTTAGACCCCGCACGGCGTGATTATACCAAGCAATTTGTTTCTTACAATATAGAAGATGCGCAGGAAAAAATACGATATGCAAAAGAGTTCTACGAATCAATTCCGAAGCGGTATAAAAAAGAATTGGTGCACATAACAACGACCATGTTGGAGTTCAAAGACTATAATTCAAACACAACAAGCCGATTGATAAGCCTTCCGTGTCGGCCGCCGCGCGGTAAGAACGGCGATGTATGCCTTGATGAATATGCAATTTATACACCACGACTTTCAAAAGAAGTGTATACGGCCGCTTCATTTTGTACGCTCCGGCGCGGGTGTATAGAAGTCGGCAGTACGCCGCTGGGGACTATCGGCAAGTTTTATGAAATCTGTACGGATAAGAAAGGTTTTCCCGGATATGACCGCTACTTTGTTCCGTGGTGGTACGCAAAAGTTATGTGTACCGATGTAAAAGAAGCGGTCATACGTGCAAAGGATATGACGACTGAAGAGCGGGTGCGAACATTCGGTACAAAAAATCTTTTAGACCTGTACAATAATACGAGCCTTGAAGATTTTCAGCAAGAATGTGAATGTACGTTTGTCGACAGTGCGGCTAGTTACATATCGCTAGATTTGATTTATGCCAATACGCCGGGAAGACGGGAATGCGATGCTATACCAGCAGACATACCCGATTATGAATATTTTTCCGATAAATACGATTTTGAAATAAAAAGTTATAAAGATGCCGATTCGCTTATAACCGAATACAATCCTCAAAAACACGGCTCTCCACTCTTTCTTGGCTATGATGTTGCAAAAAATCACGATGCTGCGGCAATTTATGTCATGGGAATAAAAGACGGCAAAAAGCGCTCTGCAATGCGGTATGAAAAGACTTCCGTTTCTTTTGAAGAGCAAAAAACAATCGTCAGAAAATTGATGAGCTCTTTACCGATATATCGTGCCTGTATTGACTGCACGGGAATGGGGGCACCGATTCATGAAGCGTTGCATAAAGAATACGGCGACAGAGTTGAAGGGATAACATTTACCCTGCAATCAAAAGAAACGCTTGCAATGGGTGTAAAATTCGGACTTGAAAAAAATGAATTTGAGCTTGAAAACGATCGTGAGTTTCATGCACAAATCCATTCGATAAAGCGAACGCCGTCAAGCGGCGGCTCTTTCCGCTATGATGCCGAGCGAAACGAAAAAGGACACGCAGATAGCTTTTGGGCGTGGGCATTGGCCAACCACGCAGCGACGGCACGTAGCGGAAGCCCTAATTTTTACGCCGAATACGCTAGAAAAAAGAAGACAATCGTGGTAAACTCAAACAGTAATGAAGAACTCTTAAAAAATCCGCACCAACCGCTGACCCGGAAGCGCGGAGAATCCTTAGCGACAGTTTTAAGGAGAGTTCGGCATGGAAATAAACAATAAAGAACTTACACCGCTTCCGAACGGCGTAGAGCCTATAAGCGTACAACGTGAAATAAATAGGCTTTCCAGAATTACGAAACGGTTTCAAAATACGGAATTTTTCAAAAAAACACCTACTCAAGCGGCACAATCTTCATTCTTTGATGACCTTACGATAGTCAACAATGTTTACGGAAACTTAAAAACTGCCGACGGACATTTTAACCGCGAAGTCGATTGTCAAACATTGCGCCGCGTATCTAAAAAAGCATGGATTATCAATCTTTGCATTACCAACGTGCAAAAGAAAATGAAGCCGTTTTTTAAGCCGTCAACGAACCGCAACCTACGCGGTTTTGTCGTCAAGAAAACCGGTGAAGATGTTATAAAAGCTGCCGGGCAGCAATCGAAAGAAAGAACGCTTATAGAGCAATTCTTGCTGAATACCGGATTTGATAAAAACACCGACCGCGATAATCTTTCACGGTTTTGCATAAAAATCGTGCGTGATGCACTTGAAATTGACCAAGTGGCAACGGAAATCGGTTATACCAGAGCCGGTAAACCGTATGCGTTCTGGGCAGTAGACGGGGCTACCATAGAAAAAGTTTTACCTGATCAAGAAAACCCGTACAATATTAAACACGTTCAGATAATCAACAGTATTCCGAAAGCGTTTTACCCGGAAGGAACGCTGATTTTTGACAATCAAAATCCCAGAACAGATATAAACTATTCTTTTTACGGCTACTCGGTTGTAGAGCAAGCAATAGACCTTATTACCGGAACCATTAACGCATTTACATACAATTCGGGCTTTTTCACTGAAAATAAATTGCCGCGCGGTATGCTTTTACTTGATGGAAACGCAAGCCAAGAAACCGTAGAGCAAATGGAAGACTATATAGCCGACATTATGAGCGGCTCCCCTTCAAATCAATGGCGGGTGCCGATTATTCCGGCCGGGAATGGTGAAGGCGGAGATGCGAATGCTATCAAATGGGTAGCTTTGGGCGGTACAAACAAGGAAATGGAGTTTCAAGGTTGGCTTGACCTTCTTATCAGTGCGACGGTTTCACTTTTCGGGTGCAGTATGGAAGAACTTGGGCTTCATAGCTCAAAATCACAGCCCGTTTTTGAACGCAATTCCGCCCCTGAAATTGAGGCGAGTAAATCGCTTGTTTTAGGCGATATGCTTTCTTTTATACAGCAGTATCTAAATAAAATCATTGAAAAAGTATTTCCCGGATATGAAATTGAGTTTGTCGGCTATGAGCGGGACGACCCTAAGCAAATTCTTGACTTAACAAAAGGCGAACTTGAGGCATACAAGACCGTCAACGAAGTGCGTAAGGAAAAAGGTTTGCCGCCGCTTGAATCAAAGTGGGCTAATGAATGCCCTGCTAACCCGCAGCTGGTACAGATGTATCAATCGGAGCAAATGGACGATACCGGCGCAATGGAAGACCCCGAAGGGGGCGCCGACGGCGGCGGCTGGGAAGATGTCGGTACCGGCGGAGAAAATGAGGGCGGAAACAGTGAGCCTGATTTTGGAAGCGGTGAAGAGGAGAACGCAGAGCCGGAAGACGGAAACAGCGTCAATAAGTCGTTGATATATGTATTTTAGGTGAAGTTTTTATGAGCTTTAATAATAAAAGGCATTACAACAATGTCAATAGAAACATTGAAATTAAAATAAACGACATCACCGAAGGGAACCGGATAGCGAAGTTTGCGCAGCTTGAAAAATGTCTTGCAGGTGGTGTACCTGAATATATTCCGGCAGATAATACCACTCCTTTACCCTGCGTGAATATCAGAATGAAAGATTTCTCGAACGAACGTATAGAAAAGGCCTTACGCACAATGGCGATGTCTTTTGATATTCCTCTTAAAAGCGCAAAAGGTGAAGTCTTTTTGTATAAAGCGCAGGAAGATTTAACGGATAAATGGTGTGTATTCTTTTCCGAACTGGTACGGAATACATACGACTTTATAACCGATTATTGTGATTTACCCAAAAAAACGGTCATGTCAAAATCCGTTCTTACTCACAAGGGTAAGATTTTGTATTATCCTGAAACCGGAGAGTCGATAAAACAGGCCGATTGGGATAAGTTCGTAAAAAATCTCGAAAAGTTTTTAAACCGTAATATAAAAGATGCGGAAAAGAAAATCATCCTTCAATCCAATTCACTCGGAAAAATCCTTGACCGTATGCTCAAATACAACACATTGGAAGCCGTAAAAGAATTACAGCTTGAAAAATTGCAGTATCACGGAAAAAGTTTTGATTGGATAAGTGAATCTGTGAAGAACATGAAAAACACTTTCGGCGATTCCTTTACCAGAGGAGAACAAGCGCGTATCGAAATGCTCACACAATCGGCCGCTATAAAAGTAACGAATGTTACGGACAAAATGTGCGGCGACATAAAGCAAATCCTTATTGACGGGGTAAAAGGGCATAAAAGTAAAAGTCAAGTATCACAGGCATTGTTTGACAAAATGGTAGGCGATAACCGCGATTATCAGCGGCTGGCAGATACGGAAATTCAGAATGCCGTAAACAATTCATTTTTACGCGAGGAAGTACAGAATACCCCGGACGGTCAAAAAACATACTTTCAACGAATTGAAGTCATAGACGGCAATACGTGTAAATATTGCAAGCAAATGAACGGCAAAATCGCTGTATGGAGCGATAAACCGCTTAAAGATGAAAAAGCGGATGACGGCATAGCGGACTTCGTTATTTGGGAAGGTAAAGAATGGAATGGCAGCGCTCATAGCTTTACGACCGGCGTATTTCACCCGTATTGCCGCGGTACATGGGTGCGTTATGACACTGACATTGACAACGCACGAATTGATGCGCTTGTCGCAGAGCAAAGCGGACGAGCAAAAAAATGGAACGATGCGGTAAAACAGGCAAAAGAAGAGTACAAAAAGAATAGCATTGAAAATCCTGACGATACAACGAGCGGTTTTACCGACCGTATCAACGAGTTATACCATAATAGCATTCAAAAATCATTTGGAAAAACGAAAGACGGTTATATATACAATTTAGATAATCCGACAGAGAAATTCTATTTTGATTTAAAAAATGAACTGGATAAATCTCTTACCTATAGCGGACATAAATTACAAGGGCGCACAACTTTTGCAGGGCTGAAAATAAGTATAGAAAATCGCAAAGGCAGCATACGGCGTGGCGTTGATAGCGACGGTCATAAGTGGGCTATTAAAATGAACTATGACTACGGCTATATCCGCGAGACTGAAGGTGTAGATGGTGATCACGTAGACTGTTATTTGGGCGGCAATGAGAATGCACGCAATGTCTACATCATCCATCAAAAAATACCGGGCACTAATACCTATGATGAAGACAAATGTATGCTCGGTTTTAACACGATTGAAGAAGCTAAAAGAGCGTATTTTTCGCAATACGACAAAAGCGGATTTTTCGGCGGGGTTGATACGGTTCCTATCGAAGTATTCAAAGAGAATGTACGGCTAAAAAAATGGCGCGGTAAAAAACTGGAGCATTTTCAAAGTTGTCAATAGAAAATGTAAGGATTTATATACGAAAATTTACTTTTAAGGATATTGAGGGGGTTGTTATGATAGGCATTAAGTTTTTGGAACGTTGGCGGACAAAATGGAATGAGATAAACAAGGCTCGTTCCGTTAAGTACATCCGCCGCTATCCTAAGAAAACGGGCAAAGGCTATAACTATGTTTATAAGGATAGCTGGAAACATCCGTTTAAGGCGTTGTTGGAATGCTTCGGCATAAAGCAAAAGAAGATTGAGGAAAACTATTCAAAGCACGAAATCAAAAAAGAGTTTGGAGCGGACAAACAGACTTTTGCCGCTCACGTGCTTGAATATTTTACGAATAAAATAAAGTGGGATAATCTTTTTTCAAAAAAGGAAACCCGCGATAAATATAAAGAACCGGTGCAGCAGAAAACGGTACAAGAACGCGCAAGAGCAAAAAGCACGGCTGAAATCGCTGTAAAAAAACCGGACGCTGATACGATGATTGTAAACCGTTCATTGATGCGTAAAGTATGGAGTATTTACAGTGTCGAGGGGCAACGACTTGAGGCAGAGGAAAGCACGGCAAAACAAAAAGAAGCCGCTAAAAATGGCGTGTTTACCGACAAAGATTCTAAAAAGCAGCTTGAAAACTACTACAAAGATTCTGTAGGCGGCATGACAATTCAGGATGTTAAGGACGGTAAGGCTCATATCATAGACCTTACCCAAAAGAAAGAAAGCGAGGCGGAAAAACATGCCAACCGCTCAAACGCTATGAAGGGAAACAAGAACGCCGAGAAAGACGGCGTTAATACCGATATTGAAAATGGAGGTAATGAAAATGAAAGAAATAACACTGACACTCAGCAAAGAGGAGTTTCCGCAGGTGTTGAAGACGTACGGATTGGAAGGCGCAAAGAAACAAGCGATCCGAATGTGCCTAGCGCAGAAAATGGAGATAACGGAAACAAACCTGTATTCAGCCCTGATCAATTTGGAGGACGACTTACAGAATCAGACGGTGATGTTAATAGAGGACGAGGAAGAATAACCAAAGGGCAAGCTCGTAAAATCCGCGGGCAGTGCCGCGAAATTCTTAAAAAGTCCGATTCCGAAATCACCGAAGAGGACAAGCATATTCTTTCACAGTATGTCGGTGCAGGCGGTACCGATGAAGAAGGAAGTTCAAACAGCGGCGTACTATATGAGTTCTACACACCGCGCAATGTCATCTCTAAAGTATGGCAGCTGATAGATAAATATAATCCTAGACAGGATAAAACTGTTATCGAGCCTTCAAGCGGAATAGGGCGTTTTGCGGAAGGTAGAAGCGAAAAGTTTACCATGTTTGAACTCGAAGAAGATTCCGCGCGCATTGCGCATATTCTTCATCCTGATGCCGAAATTGTACAGGGGGCTTTTC
Source organism: uncultured Treponema sp. (assembly GCA_963514615.1). Classification (GTDB taxonomy): domain Bacteria; phylum Spirochaetota; class Spirochaetia; order Treponematales; family Treponemataceae; genus Treponema. The sequence continues at coordinate 26,339 of CAUPUT010000001.1, read as the reverse complement.
AAGAACACTTTATGAAGCAAAAACAAGGACGCTTCACAAAAAACTTTGAACAATACGATGTTGCAGTAGGGAATCCGCCTTACGGCGCATACACCGGTAAATATAAGGGGCTTGGAGAAGGCAAAGACTTTAAGCGTTATGAGTCCTACTTTATGGCACGCACGCTTGATACGATAAAAGACGGCGGTATTATGGCAATGGTGGTGCCGAGCGGTTTTCTAGACGGTGGAAGTGCATACGGTAAAGACTTGGAAAAAATTGCCGGTAAAGCTGAATTACTTGAAGCGTGGCGGCTTCCGAACGGGACTTTTGAAAGTACCGATGTCGGAACCGATATTGTCGTTTTCCGCAAAGGAAAAGGCACTACTATAGACACGTTTAAAAATTACTTTATAAACAATCCGGGGCACATAGCAGGGGAAGTATCGAGTCGGACGGGACGCTTCGGCAAGGAAGAAACCTACGTAAAACCGAAAGACGGTGAAACGTTTGAAAGCGCTGTCGCAAATATCAATGTAGGACAATCGGAACAAGAAAAGCAGCTTGAGAAAGTTGTAAAAACCGTAACGGCACAGCCGGAGACAAAGAAAGCGGAGAAAATCACCGATAAAACGAAATTCGGCGATTTTGTACAAACCGAAAAGGGAACGGGTGTTGTCGTAGGTTATGTGCGAAAAAACCGCAAAACAACGGGCGTTATCGTGAATGTCGACGGCAAGAGCGAGAATGTTTTGTTTGCCGATGTAGATAGCAATCATACACATCTTTCGGACGCAATGAAAGGCAACAAGAACGCTGCCGGTGAGCACGATTATCCGATTGACCCAAAGGCTCATTTACTTGATGCCGAAGCATTCAATAAAAAATACGGAAAGAATATCGATTCACAAGACCTTCCTATCTGGAAAGTTACCGATAAGTTTGGAAATGTCGATATAACAAAACTGACGCCCGAACAAAAAAAGTATGTCGAACATTCCGACCACTTTGTAAAGGACGGTGAGGTTTATACAAACGTTGTCAATTATGCAAGTGGAAATATTCGGCAAAAACTGCGCGAGCTTGACGAAAACGATCCGCAATATACATTGAAAAAGGCATTGCTTGAAGCAGTTTGCCCTGAAGAAAAAGGATTTTTACGCACTTGGACAGAAAGTGAGGTTGATGACAATGGGAATGAGGTTGAGGTTGAAAAGTCTGACGGCTTTACGTTATCGCCTATCACCGATTGGGCGCGTGAATATGTTATGAAAGACGGCGGGAACCTTATAAACGGTTTTTTTCAATGGGCGTATGCCGGTAACGGTTATTACAACGCAAGTGAATCGCCTATCGCGCGGGAAGAAATACCGCCTGAATTGAGTTGGAATGATATAAAAGATTTTGTCAATAAAATATCTTTAAGAGTTGATCGAAGGGAAGCCGGAACCGATGATAAAAAAGGTAAGGCTCGTTACAGAGAACGCAAGAAACAACTGCGGCGTGATACTGCGATAAAACTGTTTAACCGGTATCTTGCCGAGGGTTTAAGCCTTGAGGAGCAAAAAGCACTTATCGAAGCATGGAACGATAAAGCAAATTCATTTGTAAACCCTGATTATACAAAGATTCCCATTTTTGTAGACGGTATGAGCACGCATAAAGGCACAAAAGAATTCAATCTTTCCGAGCAGCAGATGAAAGGTATTTCGATGCTGACAAATAAAGGAACTGGTTTACTTGCGTATGATGTCGGTGTCGGAAAGACCGCGTGCGGTATTGTCGCTACCGTCAACCAGATTCAGACGGGAAGAGCGAAAAAGCCGCTTGTTTGTGTACCGAAGGCGGTGTATACGAACTGGATTAAATCAATACATCAGTTTTTCCCGAACATTAAAGTAAACGAACTTGGTAACCTTTCTAAAAACTACTGGAAAGAGGGAATGAAAATTGATGACGGTACGATTTCCGTTTGTACCTACGAAGGGCTTGAAAATATCGGCTTTAGTGAGCAGGAAGAAGCGGAGATACAAGAAGATATAGAGTTCGGCGCAATGGAAACCAGCGGGGAAGGCAAGTCTAAACGAGCAAAGGCAAGCGCAAGTGAAAAAAACGCCGAACTTGTAGGACAGATGGGAAGAACGCGAGATGAGGGTGTACAGTTTAGCGAATTGGGGTTTGACCATATCACGGTAGACGAAGTACACAACTTCCGTAATCTTTTTAAAATGCCGCGGCACATGAATAAAAACGGTAAAAATGAGCAAGGAGAATCAAATGAGTTTGACGGTCTTGGAAGCGGCGGGGAGCCTGCAAATAGAGCAAAGAAACTGTTTGCAATTACGCAGCTTATTCAGCGGCATAACGATGGACGCAATACCTTTTTATTGAGTGCAACACCGTTTCAAAACTCCCCTACCGAAGTGTATTCCATTTTGTCTTATATGGCACGCGATAAGCTCAAAGAAATGGGCTATTACTCTTTGGAGCAATTTGTGTCAAACTTCTGTAAGGTTCAGCGTGAATATGTCGTTAAGGCAAACCGCGTAACGGAATCGCCGGTTGTAAAGGGTTTTGAAAATCTTTCCGAATTGCAAGGGCTTTTAGCATCGTATATGGATAAAGTGGACGGTGAAGAAGCGGGAGTTGTGCGACCGTACAAACGTATGCACGCACCGGAGCTTGAACTTTCTGATTTACAAAAAGCAATCATGGATGAGTGCAGCGCTTATATTGAAACGCAAGAAAAACTACCGAAAAAAGAACGAGACGACGGCTATATGTTTCGTGCTATGAATGCCATGAAAAATTGCGCATTAAGCCCTGTTCTTGTAGACCCTAGTTTTATCCCTACGAGTTATGATATTCCGCCTATGAGCGAATTTGTTGAATCATCTCCGAAATTGAAGTTTACCTGCGATTCAATTATTGCACAGTATAAAAAGAACAAGAAGAACGGACAGATTATGTATATGCCCAGTGGTGTTGACCAGTTTCCACATGTGCGTAATTACTTGGTAAAACACGGTATGCCGAAAGAGGCGATCGCGCTTGTGAAAAGTGCTGCCACTACCGACAAGGCTCTTGAGGAACGAGATGAAACGTTTAAGGATTTCAATAATCCTGACGGTACATGCAAGGTTATTATCGGTTCCAGCACCATTAAAGAAGGCTGTAACTTGCAGGGAAACACGACGACTATTTACTGTACGCAGCTTGACTGGAACCCGACCGATGTCCAGCAGCTTTGGGGGCGCGGTTGGCGGCAAGGTAACCGGCAGGGAATTGTCCATTGTGTAACTCCGCTTATGCACGATTCTCTTGATCCTATGATTTACCAAAAGCACGATGAAAAAAGTAGCCGTACTAATGATTTATATTCGTATAAAGGCGATAGTATGAATGCACAGGACGTAAACCCCGAAGAATTGAAATTTGCGCTTATAAAAGACCCGAATAAGAGAGCCGATTTACAAGTAATGGAGTTTACGGAAAAAAATAAAAGCGACCGAAAAATGTACGGCCAGTTGATTGATGTACTGCATAAACAGATTGAAGTTGCTTTTAAAAGCGATGGAGAAATAGCAGAAAACGCTAAAAATGGGCTTGATTGGCGTTTTAAAAGTGTTGACGAAGAAAAGAAAAAGATTGATGAGCACGAACAAAATCTCAAAGACCTCAAAGAGAAACTTGACCTTTTCAAGAAGGATTACAAAGGCAAAGAAGACACTTTTTCTCATCAAGACCGCGAGGCGTTGGAAAAGTACGATGCAGCGGGCGGTACTATCAAATGGGGATATATGGAAGGCAAGAAAGGGTATGAAGAAGCCTTACATACTTTTGCCCTCTTTATTACCGGGCAAGAAGAAGGGATTGCAACTTCAAAATCATACATTAAGGCGTATAATAAAAACCTTAAAAAAATGACGGAGGCGCGAGAATCTTGCAGGGCTTACCTTGCGTCAAAGAATATGCACTCTCAAAAAGATTGCGAATCGAAGATACAGGATTATGTACATCTTATGGACGAAGCCGGAAGTAATATCGATAAGGCAAAAGATATGCGGGAGCAGTTTCTAAAAGAAGCTATCGCATACAATGAAGCGAATAAAAAAAATATTCTAAGCGTTGATGAACTGGTGAAGCAAAATGTAGACGGCATTATGAATGATTTACACCCTATGGATGATGAATGGAAAGCACAGATAAAAGCCGAAAACGATAAAAGGTTCGATCGTGAAGTAAAAAAATCGTGGTGTTATTTTGACAAAAACGGAAATCTGTATTTCAGGAAAAGAGCATTTTCACAGAATGCGTTATAGGTATATAATGCCTGTAAGAAACTAACTTATAACGGTTGTTATGCAAAAGCAAACGCCGATTATCCTTTAATGCGTATAGCAGGGGGTAGTCGGCGTTTTTTTTATTTCCGTGAGATTTATAAGGGAGAAGGTAAGAATTATGAAGATTGTGTTTCAAAAAAGCACTTTAGAAGCAATGCAAAAGGCTTTCGGTAAACGTGATTTGTCTAAATTGAGAAAAGAGGTCGTTACCGATAAAAACGGGCATAAAAAGACTGTGTACAAAAAAGTTGACGAACAGAAAAATAGTAGTGCAGCAACGGCGAAACAGGATGGCAGTTATAAAACTAAAGCGAGTACGCCTAAATACTCCGGTAATGTAGGTGATATTGTAAGTTTTACCGTCAATGACAGTGCTGGCGAAAGAACCTTGACTGATGGAAAAATAACTGCAATCGGAAATGATGGTGTTATTATCAGACGGCAAGGTGTTGAATACCGCGTATTGAATAAAGATATTGGACGCAAACAACGTAAAAATGACGGTACTATTCCGGCACAAGCTTTTGATGCCAATAGCTATAAAGCAATGTATACAGACTCGCGTGCCGCAAATACTACTGAAGGTATACAGTTCGTTTATGATTCGCTTGGGACGAACGGCAGCGAGACGCGCGCATTTGTAGAAAAGAAATTGAATGAGCAAGTCCACCGTATGAAAAAAGGCGACACTCGTACAAGATATACGGTAAATGGTGAGTATACACCGGAAAGAAAAGCATTACACGAAAAAATCATTAGAAAGATTCTTACGCCTGAAAAGGTCGCTTCCTGTATACCTGAAAAAGGGCAAAAGCCTAAATTCGTAATGCTCGGCGGGCGCGGCGGCTCTGGAAAATCTTGGTTTACCGACAAGAAACGTGCGGCAGCCGAAGGGCGTAATGTCATGTTTGACAGTGATAAATACATTGTACTTGATGCCGATTCTATTAAAGAAGAACTGCCGGAATATGAAGGTTGGAATGCTGCGGAAGTCCACGAGGAAAGCTCGGAATTGATGAAGGTAATTAAAACCAAAGCGATGGAATTGGGGTTAAATATCATTGTTGACGGTACAATGAATTACAATCCGAAGAAACCGGATAAGGTGAAAAATGAAATGCTTAGTGCAAGAGAAAAGGGCTACGGACTTGAAGCTCATTATATGTTTTTGCCGGTACAAGAGAGCGCCAAACGTGCCATGAGCAGGTTCCGAACAGATGCCAGTGATTACAGCGGACGTTTAGTTCCTACCGACATTCTCTTACAGATGCAGGATAATGAGAAATCTTTTGATTCCGTTAAGGACATCGTTGACGATTGGAGTTTTCATGACAATCAGGAAAGCAGTCCTAAGCTTATTTCTAAAAAGGGCTTAGAATAATAAAAACGGTATACTTTTTAATATGCTTATTTGACAAGTTTGTGAATATATGTTATTATAGTGATAGGGAAATGGCTATGGAAGAAGAAAAGATTGATGAAATTCTAAACGATCCTAACACATGGGATTGGGACGGCTGTTCTTATAGCGAAAACGGTAACAATATGGGCTACCTTGACAATGTTTTTGACGATATTTTCAAAAAGGCAAAGGAATTACAAGGTGCATAGAATACAAAAGCCGGGCAGAAAGCTCGGCTTTAATTTTTAGTGCATATTTAAGCACATATCATTTACTTTTATTTAAAAAAACTATTGACAATGTGGAAAAACTGTCTTTAAAGAACTTATTCAAATATTCCATTTTATATAATCGGCTGCTTTGTTTTCTTGTCCAAAAACTTTATATCAAGTTCACTGTCTAGTGCTTCGGCAATTTTCTCAAGTTCGTTTGATTGGAAAGAATTACGCTGCATTTTTTGGTTGAAGTTTTGCGGCGTTTGCTCTAACCGTCGAGCAAGCTCTGCATTTGATATATTCCGTTTTACACAGCACAGTTTAATGTATTCTCTTATATCCATAATCAGAAATATATCGCTATAAGTTGATAAAATCAAGTAAAAACTTGTAAAAATTGCGGAAAAAGTTTATATTCTACTTGACGATATAAAGTTTTAAGTTTATATTATAACTGTAAGGTTGAAGATGTACTGCGAACATCGAGTAAAAAGGACGACAGAAAGGAGTACCGATGATTAAAATGACAAATAAAATTGCGGCGGCAATGCTTAATCAACTGGGCGGTAGAGGTTTTATTGTGATGACCGGCGCAAAAGATTTTTTTATGTGTAATGATTTTTTTCGTTTCAAGATCGGAAAGAATGCTGCCGGAATAAATACGGTAACGCTCGGCTTACGGGATGATGACACCTACTATATGAAGTTTGAACGGGTAAGCGTTTCAAAGAAAACGTTTGAAGTTAAAAAGATATTGAAAAAAGAATATGATGGTATTTATTGTGATAAACTGGGAGAATTCTTCCGGGAAGCTACAGGACTTGAAACGAGAGTGCCGCGTGTTTGCAGAATCAATGCTTAGGTTGAATCGACGGGGAAATCCAGCAAGTGAGGTGAGGTATGAGTGAACTTATGAAATTAATTGCGGCGGCTTGGAATCCTGCAACAGCTGGCAAGAAACGCGGAGAAGGTTTTATTTACATTGGTGATAGCGTAATTGTTGCAAGAGGGCGCAAGATTCCGCAAGGGACTACCGGAAAGGTTCTAAGAATGTTTGAAAATCCTTATAGCCCGATTACATACGATATGACAAATAGGGCGCTTGTATTACAGACCGCCGGGCTTGATGTTGAGGCAATCCAGTACACAAACGCAAAAGTGCAGCTTGAACTTGAAAACGGAAACAAAGTTTATACATACCTTAAAAATCTTGAAAAAGCAGAAGGTACGTTATGTTTGAAAGGAACAGTAAAATGAGCGTAAACATTCAAAAAGCAATAGTCTTTGCCACACAAAAACATGAAGGGCAAAAGCGTAAGGGGACTGATATTCCCTATATTGTCCATCCGATGGAAGTAATGCAGATTCTTACGGATATGAACTGCGAGGAAGCAGTGATCATTGCCGGTATACTGCACGATACGCTTGAAGATACAGATACAACACCAGAAGAGATTAGGGAAGCGTTCGGTGAGAATATCCTTGCTATCGTCCAGACCGAAAGTGAGGATAAATCAAAGACGTGGAAAGAGCGGAAGCAGCGGACAGTTGACGAATTGACAGAGGCAAGCACGGAGTCAAAGCAGGTATGCTTTGCCGATAAGCTTTCAAATATACGGAGTATGTACCGCGACAAGTTGAACGTCGGTGAAAAGATTTGGGAACGGTTCAATGCGGATAAAAACAATATAGCATGGTATTACCGCAGCATTGCAAACGCTTTGAAAAACAATGGATTTGAGGCTACTTTTAATATTGAACGAGGAAAACAGCTTTTTAGAGAGTTTCAGGATATAATAAATCTTGTATTTTCCGGCTTGTAAGACTGGTGCCGTGTTGACAAACTATCCTATTAACCGTATGATATAAAAAACAAGAACAATTTTATATATAATTCTTAATTGCGATTTGCACTTCAAAAAGGCAGCCGCTAAAAAGACAGTATGAACAATACTGAATTTTTTTAGGGCTGTCTTTTTTTTGTTTTGAGGTGCAGCAATGACCGATACTGATGCGTTTAATACTATCTATCTCAATCTTGAAATCAGAAAATCTAAAGGGAAAGTAGACGATTTCGGCAATTACTTGTTTGAAGTAGAAGCAAGTAACGAAAATTTAGACTTACAAAATCAAATAGTACTGCAAAATGCGCTGATGGAATCAAAAGAGGATTTCTTAAAAGGCGGCGTTATCTCATACAACCATCTTCACAAACGCAAGGACGAAAACGGCAATGTGATAGCCGATGATTCTATGATTATCGGAGAACCGGTAGATGTACGGTTCGACGAAGATACAAAAAAGACCATCGTGAAGGGAAAGCTCTACGCAACAAATGAAAGAGCAAAAGAAATCATCAAAATGCTTAAAGCCGGTTCTACCCGCGTAAGGGCGAGTGTCGGCGGAATATTCCCGAAAGTCATAAAGAATGTAAAAACCGGCGTTGAAAAAATCACCCATGTACTGTGGAACGATTTAGCGCTTACCACTATGCCGGTAAATAATACCGTAGGGTATGCCGTTTTTGCAAAATCTTTAAGCGCTGCCGAGTTTGTTGAATCATTGCCGATTGAAATAAAAAAATCACTGTGCGCAGGGTACAACACCGATTCAGCTACTACTACCGGCGGGCAAGCTCTTATCCCGGAAGATACGAATACCAAAACAATTGATGCAACCGAGAAATCACAAACAGCAGAAGCTGATGTACATGAGGCTATTGCAGGTCTTATTGAAATGCTTAAAAGAGGACGGGTGAACGGCAAACAAGATGCCGCCGATTATCTTGTCGCTCATGGAGTGGATAAGGAGAAAACCGGAGAAATAATCTCAGAAATTATAGATCAAGGGGGTCTAATGATGAAAAAATCATTTAGCGATTCTGTTGCAAAACTTTTGAAGTCTCTTGTGGGCAGCAATGAAAATGATGACGACGACATCAAAAAGAATGCGGACGTCGGAAACGACGATAATCCCGCAGGAAAAAACGATGACGATGACATCAAGAAAAATGCTGGTGCCGGAGAAAACGGTGAAGGTGAAGGCGGCGGAAACGACAATGACGATGATGGCGGCGATGATAACATGAGCGGCGAGGAAGTGCTTAAAGCACTTAATGCCGACCTTAGTGATATGCGTAAGTCTATCAAAGCCAATCAGGAACAGATTCAGGATTTGGGCGGAGCGATTGAAGGTCTTGCTCAAATGATTTACGCAATCGGCAACCAGCAGCTTCCGCCTAAATCGGTTCTTAACAAGAGCTTTGGCGGGACGGCCGGAGCAAACAACGGAGCAGGCGCACAAGCATCTATTCAAAAAGGAAGGCCTACGGAGGACGACCTGTATAGAGTGCAGTGCATCTTACAGCGGTGCGTACAGGAGGGGAAAATCGACATGATTAAATCCAGCATGATTTCATCGGATATGCAAAAGTGTATGCACACCGGTCAGCCGATGAAAGACGAATATTACCAGTTCTTGAATAAAGAGCTTGCGAAGGAGGGACGATAATGGGCTTTTTTGACGGTGCATCTTCCGGTGAAATGTATACACCGGAAGTAAACGAATTGCAGAAAGCACTTTCTGCAGGCTACGGCACGGATGCCGCACAATTTACCGGCGGCCGTGCTTTAATTCCCGAAAACCTTGAATCGGAAGTTGTGAATGTTGTTTCGCAACTGAAAGAAGATTGCAAGGTTATGAATCAAGTGAAGAAGACGCCGGTTAAATCTACCGTGCATGAGGTCATCTTACGCACCGGACATGGCGATTGGCGTCATCTTTCCGTTGCCGAAGGCGGAGAATCTGTTGACACAGACCAAACACTTAATCGTATGCCTTTTGCAATGAAATACTTGCAAACACGCCGCTCGGTTACCAAGCAGATGGAAGCTGCCGAAACGTTTGAGGGCGCTCTTGCAAGCGAAAAACTCTCCGGCGTTGAGACCATCATCAAAGGTTCCGAATACATGTGCTTTCACGGGGATTCGGCTATCGTTCCGACCGAATTTGACGGTTTCCTTGCCGCTATCAATAAAGCGAAGGAAGCTGACCGCAATATCATCAACCTTAAAGGTGCGAAAATCGGTACTTACGGCGAAAAAATCTTTGACGAAATTGCCGCAAAAGTCCGGCAAAAAGGCGGGTCTATCGATAAGGCGCTTTTCCCGACCGTGCTTGCCAAAGATATAAAAGAATTGTTTGAAGAAAAACAGCGGTACATTATGAATCAGCCGGTGCCCAATCTTTCTTTCAAATCAATTCCCGATTACGGAACGGCCGTCGGCGCAAACATCGCGTTAAGCGGTGAAGAAGCCGGTGATGATATGTTCTTTGAAGTGAAAGGAACGGTCGTTGCGGAAGGGGACACAACCAAACGCCCCGCCGCTCCTGCAAGCGTTACGGCCGCATCAAGCGGTACGGGTTCTTCTTTTGCTGCATCTGATGCCGGTGATTACATTTACACGGTACATGCCGTAAACCAGTACGGTATTTCGGCGGGCACCACTCTTGCCGCTGCTGCGACGGTCGCGGCCGGTAATAAGGTAACGCTTACCATTACCCCGGGTTCCGGCGTGCGTGGAACCGGTTACATTATCTGCCGTTCTAAAAAGGACGGTACGCAAGTGATGGAAATGGATAAAGTAGCGGATTCAGGGGAATCTACTACGGTTTACGAGGACAAGAATGAAGAGTTGCCGGGAACGGCTTCCATGATTTTCTTGCCTAAGAAACGTTTCCAGCCGGTATACACCTTTGCCCAGCTTTTGCCGGTATGTACGTTCCCGCTGTCTCCGGTAAACAAGGCGGAAACTCCGTTCCTTGTTATGCTGTTCGGTGCGCTTGAAGTTCGCGCTCCGAAGCAGTGTGGCCTTGTTAAGAACATCGCGTATACGGGAGGTTTGTACTAATGGCAAGAAAAGCATCGGAAAACAAAACCGGTGTTGCAGAAAAAGCTACGGCAGCCGAAGAGAAAACGACGGCTGCTGCACAGGCTGAAACTGCAACGGGAAACGACAAGCAAACAAGCGCCGATTCTGCGATTGAGAATACCGACGATACCGGCGTGGATAACGAAACGGTAACAGCGGGTAGTGAAGCCGAAGAGAAAATGACGGATAGCGAAACAGGCGATACATCCGGTGAAGCGGAATATTCGTCCGATGGAGCAGACGGTAATCCCGATGCAACGGACGATGAAACCGGTGAAACGGATGATGATGAAGACGAACCTGAAAAAGTGAAACAAGAACCTAAGACCGGTACAGGTTTTCAGTTTAATGTTTCATCCGACGGCTTTGTAGAAGTTATTTCGGAAAAAAGAGCGGGAAAGTCTGTAACCGGAGCTACCGGAGAAATCATCACGTTTGACGATAAAGGCTATGCCAAAGTGAAACTTGAAGATGCCATCCATTTCTCGCAGGTTCCGGGCTTTTCGTTTAAGTAACATAGTAAAAGGCAAAAGGGAATATGATAGCGGCAGTATCGGTAGGCGGTAAAATTGTCATTACGATTAACGATTCGCATCATGCAGGTTTCCGTCTTGAGCGGAGATCGAACACCGATGATACCTATTGGGTATATACGGCAAACGGCTTTCGTATTCCCGGTGCCGGCACTGTCTCCATGAGTGTAAATGGGGACATTCTTGATCATTTCGACCTTGAAGCAAACAAGCTCTATTCATACCGCTATATCGATTTTGAGGCGGTGAACCTTGCAGATTCAGAGTATACGTACTCGAATTGGGTTCGCTCAAGCGGTGATGAAGCGATAGGATATACGTTCGGCAATTATAAAGCAGCTTCAGGAACTTGGGGGACTGCGGTTACCCCCGATGATTTACGGTTTACGTATTTATGGGGAACCGATTTTAAAGCAACAAATGGCCAGTCCTATACGGATGAACAAATACAGTATTTTATTGATTCCAGCACTGCGGAGATTGAACGGCAGCTGGACATTACAATTAAAAAACGAAAAATACGGTGCAATGCCGCAGAAAGAAACCTTGTGAAAGGTATTGATTACGACACGGACGAAGCAGTGTACGATTTTAAATATGCGCGTATTTCACGGTACGGAGTAATCAAAACACGGCAGCGACCGATACTCAAGCTCCATAAATTGGAACTCCTTTCGCGTTGGCAGAGCTGCCGAAACATTACGCAAACGACAATCGTTGATAAAACAAAAGGTCTTTTAAAGCTGATGGAAAGACCTTTGAGGCCGAGTGAAACATCGAGCGGTATTCAAACGGCAGTCGGTATGTACGGCAATCAGACCTTGCAGGCGCAGCTTTTTTATTCGATTGATTATGATGCAGGCTTTGAGACAAGCGATGACATTCCTCAAGACTTACGGGAAATAATTGCAAAGCAGGCGGCGGTAAGTCTTTTAAATATCATCGGCGACGGTCTTATGTCCGGTTTTTCTTCAAGCTCTTTGAGCATGGACGGACTTTCCGAATCCTTTAGCTCTACGCAGTCGGCTACATCGGCATACTTCGGAGCAAGAATTAAAGAGTACAAAGACGATATAAGCAATTATATTAAACAAAATAAATACAAATTTGCGAATATGCCGATCGGCAGTTTATAAAATACTAAAAAAGCGGAGTTATGGACATGCAGCAGTATCTTGAAAGGATGATAAGAGAAAAACAAGACCTTGAAGGCAAAATCAAACGGGCAAAAAACGCTATCGAGAACCCGCCCTTCGGTATGGATAAAACGCAACATGTGCTTTTGGTAAAACAGGTTAAGGCAATGGAAGTATATCTTGATTGCCTTACAGAGCGTATCGAATACGGTACACATATATAACGGGAAAATATGGGACAAGGTTTAGGTAGAAACAGTCCTGTTCAACTTGAACTTGGAAGAGAAAATTACGAAGCGCTTATCGAGCGTCACGGTCAATGGGTGCGGTGGCGTGTTGCTTCAAAATGCCCGTGCATAAAAGCACATACGCAGCAACCGGATATTCATTGTAAAAAATGCGGCGGTCTTGGCGTGTTGTACGGTTATCAGAAAAAAGCTGTCGTTTCTCAAACGGTAATGGTACGCGATACTTCCGGTATTATTGAACTTGATGGAGCCTTTATTGATTATCCGCTTACACGGTGTTATGACAACGCCGGAAATGTTTACGAAAGTGCAAAAAAGACAGGCGCCTTTGTGATGCTCAACACGAAAAGATTGCCGGCAAAAGGCGCGTATATAACGGCTGTAATGACGGAAGATGTATTAAAGACTATTGAACATACGACAGCTGAAAGTATCGGTAACGGCTATTACAGGGTAGCGGGCTTACGTAGTTCAAGAACAAAAACGGAAGGGCTGTATCATACCGCACCCGGCGACATTGAAAATATCGGTACGGTACGCGACACGGAAGGAAATACTTACGAAGTCGGAGAAATACGGCAAGATTGTATTTTTGTAAAAGACTTACAGGGAGTACCGCCTGCAACACTTTTTGTAGAACAGGTACAGTACATACCGCCGTTTACGTTTGTCATTCTTAATCAGAATCTTTCAAAAAGCGACGCTCAAGTTATGCAAGATAATAACGGCGATGCGATTATTACTTTTCCATATACTTTCGATGTCGCCGCTGATGATGTAATTACCGTGTTAAGCGGAACGTATACGCAAAAAAGCGTCGTATCGAAAAAGGACGATGAATACGATGTCATACCGGCATACTTTGTCGATGAGATTGTAAAGTGTTCGGGCATAGAGCGTGATTATGTGCAAGGCGTTGATTTTATTTTGTGCGGCACGAACTACTTAAAATGGCTGTGCGACGATATGCCGGAAGACGGAGAGGGATATGCAATTACCTATAAGGTGTACCCGACCTACAAGGTTGTTAAAGCAATTCCGCAGATACGCACAAGCGAAAATCAGCGTATGCCGAAAAAAGCGGTAATAAAACTGTATGACACGTATGGCGAAGCAAGAGGACTGAACAAAAAAGGAAGCTATGCAGATGAATAAGTTGGAGTATTTCAAGCAAAAGGTTTTAAGCATATTGGACGGTCAAGAAGATACCGACGTAAAGGATTTTAAAAAGTCTTTTACGTATATCGTTGATGTTGTGGCAAAAGGGAATTTCCCTGTCGGTACGATACGGGAATGGAAGGGCAAAAAGTATATCAAAATTGCGCCGGGAAAATGGAGACCTAAGTATGACAGCAATTCTCGCGGAGCAAAACTTTCGATTGCCGCATTAAAACGAAAAGCGGAGAACTGTAAAACTTCGCAAGAACTGTTGCAGCTTGTTCTTGAAAACCGCGACCGCTTTAGCGATAAAGACGGAAAACCGCTTGCGTTTGTTAAAGAATTAAGCGACTATGTTTCGGACTTAAACGATAAGGTTGAACAAGAAGCTGCGGGAAAACGTGAAAACAAAAAGAATGATGGTAGTACTCAAACATCGGAGAATCAAAGCGACAGGGAAAGTGCTCCGCAATCAGAAGGCAAGTCAAGTGATATATCTGATAAAATAGCGCAATGGAAAAAGGAAGGACATAAAATTGTAAAAGATGAACGAGGCCTTTACTTTTATGAAGGTATGAGCCCCTCTGAAAAAATAGAATGGATTCATACCGAGATTGAGGAAATAAAAGAAAAAATTAAATTTCTACAAAAATTGAAGATAAAAGATGAAAATAAAAGTGATACCGATTACTTATATGAATTTTATGCGGGAAAATATGGTCTTGCAAAGCCTGATATGAAAATAAAAAATATTCAAAAACGTGCTGAAAAATATGTAAAAGATTGCAGACAAGCAGATAAAGATTTTGTGAAAAATCGTATAAAAGAAAATAAAGATGAAATTAAACAATACAGAGCAGATATTGACTATTATGCACAAAAAACTCATGGCGAGTCTTCTACAGACTCTATATCACAATCAGGTAAAAAATCAAGCGCAATAAAACAAATTCGCAACAAATATGAAAGTACGCAAAGCATTACGGGAAATAAAAAGACGGTAACGCTCCCGAATGGAACGAAGATTAAATGCCATTATAAATTGGTTGAGGCGGAGGCGCCGACGGCAAGTCATGACGAAAACACCTACTCACCGACTAAAGGCTTCCCTACTTCAAAAGAGGGTAAAACCGTCAATGACCGTGATTATCAAAATGATAAAGATGCGCAAGAAAGCGTGAGAAAAATAGCGGCGCATTTTAATTCCCTTGCTCTTGAATCTCCGCCTATCGTTACAAAAGACGGTATTGTTGTAAGCGGCAATAACCGCACTATGTCTTCTAAACTTGCAGCGAAAAACGGTACCGATACGGCTTATATAGCGGACTTGAAAGAGATGATAGACGAATACGGACTTGAAGAAAGCGATCTTGACGGGTTTAAACATCCGCGCCTTATTCTCGAAATAGATGCCGAACATGAAGATGAGTATACAACCGAAGAATTTGCGCAGTTCAACCGCGATACCAAAAAGACGATGAGCAATGTGGAGAAAGCGGTCAAGATTACTAAAACGCTTACTGAAGAAAAAGTCCAATCAATCGCTTCGGAACTCTCAAATTATGAAACGATGGGAGAGTTGTATGCAGATGCCAAAGGGTGCCAGCGTTTTGTTGCTAAACTGATTGATGCAGGAATAATCGGTGATAATGAAAAAGCGCAGTACCTTAAATCGGACGGTACACTCAATGATACCGGAAAAGACTTTACCGAAACCGTCCTTGTCGGCACTGTTTTGAACGAGAATAATATACGTAAACTTGATAGTGCAGGCGGCAAACGTATTCGGCAAAAGATGGTACGGGCAATTTTGCCGCTTGTTGAAAATAAAGGTACGGGTAAAGAATATTCATTCAATAAAGAGTTGAACGAAGCGGTTGATATTGCGGTAAATGTTGCTAAAAATCATGAAAAATATCCTGACGTTGAAACATATCTTGCTCAAGGAACGCTTTTCGGAGAAAGCAAACCTGATGAGGTTACCGGTAAACTTGCAAAACTTATTCACGATGAGGGAGAAAAAGCTTTTGCTGCACGAATGAAAAACTTAGGCGCAGGGTTGAAACATTCTGCTGACGGTGAAATGGATATTTTTCTTGGTCAGGTTGAAACAAAACAGACCCTTATGGAACGTTTCCTTGCAATACAAAAATCAATAACGGGCATTTTAACAAACCTGTATACCAAAGAACGGTCTATCGGCAGTATTGTAGCAGAAGTGCTGAAAAACAACGTTTAATAAATCGGAGTGAAAAAATTGATAAAGGTAGATGTAACGCTTACAGATGATACGCTTATCCAGCTTCGAGCAGCATTGAACGGCTTTTCAGGTTCAAACGGCGGGAAAATTATGCCAAGAACAAAAGCGGCTTTCAATCAGGCTTCCAGACTCATTCAAAAATCTTGGCAAAATTGGGCAATGGGCGGAAGTATAGCGGGGGCTGCTGATATAAAAAATCCCAGTCCCAACCTTGCGCGGTCTATCAAAATACGCGGAATAGGTGATTTTGATGTCAGTATAGAAACCGATTCGCCGTATATGGAGCGCATCCAAAACGGAGTAGCCGAATTTGATATGAAAGATACATACCCTTACGGAAAGAAAAGCCGTGTTTCCAAAAAAGGTATACCCTATCTTATTATTCCGTTTCAATGGGGGACACCGAACGGGAAAGGCGGAGCGCGGGCTCATTTTGGGAATACCATTCCGCAAGTAGTGTATGAAATACTCAAATCAAAAGAGTTTAAAAAATCGATTAAGACCGAGGAAATACATATAGAGAAAAACTATAGCGGCGAAAATATAGAGCGAGCCGGATATGACTGGGGTGATAGGCTTGGCTTGAATGATATACTGGATGCCGCAGGTGATGAAGGAATTTCAACCAATGTATTGGGTATGGTACGCATGAAAGCAAATTCTAAAAGTACCTATTTTACTTTTCGGGTTATTTCCGCTAATTCGGCTGCGAACAGCTGGAAGCGTAAAGCCATACCGTCGAATGATGTTGTGAGTGCAGTTGAAAAAGCGACAAGAAAAGATGTTGAAGCTTTGCTGCAGGAAGGGTTAGAACAGGAACTCGGTCTTTAGCCGCTGCATTGACAATAGAGCCGTAAGGATTTATTATAAAAGAAATTATCGCTTAACTACATGAGCGTTTATCATCGTTTGCACTTCAAAAAGGCAGCGTAAGAGCGCAGAAAAAGACCCGCGCTATCGCTGTCTTTTTTTTGTTTTACGAGGTGCAAAAGATGATATGTTATTTGAATAGAGGGCTTATTCTTGAACAGGCTATTGTGGCCATTGTACGGGATTATTTTGCCGCTCTTCATTTGGATAATACTTATAAAAA
The DNA here is from genome assembly GCA_963514615.1 of uncultured Treponema sp. Lineage (GTDB taxonomy): Bacteria > Spirochaetota > Spirochaetia > Treponematales > Treponemataceae > Treponema. Next base: position 9,041 of record CAUPUT010000001.1, on the reverse strand, counting down.
CTTTCATATCTCCGTAACGACGGAACACCCATTTGCCGAATTGTATTTGCATGAAGGCAAAAACGCTTCCGATTCTTTTCCCTGCGTAGTCGTAACAACCGGTGAAGATGGAAAGCCGCAGGAATTTGACGAACTTGCGCCGAATATCATAGACGGTATCGGGCTAACGGAAAGCGATCTACAAGCTATCACCAAAACTACAGAAACCTATACAAACAAAAAAGGTGTACAAAAAACAAGGGATATTCCCGGTTTGTGTACCATCGTAGATGAAAAGACGCTTGCAGCAATACGCGAGACAATCGAAAAACAAAATTACTGTTACGGTTTTTCGGTACGTACTCGGCGAAAAGATAAAATCAACTTTGAAATATGGGCAGAAAACGCACAGCTTAAAAATGAGATTTATGAGCAGCTTAGGCTTTTTACTGCCAGCACCCTTCCTATTATGCTTGAAGATAAATACGCATTCTTTGATCCTGCTGTATTTGATAACACGATAGCCGGACACAGGAGCAATAATTATAACTTTGACTTTGACGTGGCTTTGAACGGAGCGCATATTTCGTTTGACGTACAGTATTGCGTTGAACAGATTGTGCTTAATACAGAGCTTACGGAAATAACGGGAGAAATAGTAACGGAGGTACTTAATCATGTCAAAAAATGAAAATGAGACAGAGGGAAACAAGCCGGTAGAACAAAAAATCGGTTTGGAGCGTTTTTTGCAGCTTAAACCGCAAAAACGCGGAATTACGGCAATTCTGCGCAGTAAATATGCAGCAGAAATCCACATGCAGGCGGAATGGGAAACAATCGTTATGAATGTCCTTCACCGCAAAGTAAAATAAAAGGGGGTTGAAATATGGGTATTTCACCGGCAAAATTCACCAGCGCAGGACAGTCCACGTCCCATTACATACCGGGTAATTATTCACGGCGCGATGTAGCAGGGTCTGGGACAGGGGTTTCGACAGGGAACCTCTGTATCATTGGTACTTCGATGGGCGGCAAACCGTTGACGCTTCACACCGTCTCCGATAAAGCGGAAGCAAAACAGCTGCTTGTAAGTGGGTCTCTGCTTGACGGTGTTGTGCAGGCATTTAACGGGTCGAATGCTTTTGTTCCGCAGCAGGTTTTTTGTATGCGCGTAAATGCCGGCACACAGTCGGCTTTGACACTGAAAAACGGCAGCGATGCTGTTTTGAATGTAAAGAGTGCGGATTACGGCGTTCACACGAATCAGCTTAAAATGTGGCTGAAAGACGGAACGACCGGAAAGAAAGTGCTTGTAAACTTTAAAGGCGATGAGGTTATCATCGACAATATTGCAAAAAAATCCTTTTCAGTGTTGTACACGGGTACGGGCTCCAGCGCGACATGTACCATCAATGCAACCGGATTAACGCTGACAAGCGATGTTGCGGCCGACAGTCTTACCCTCACGTGGGAAGAATGCGAAACAATCGAAGAGGTTGTTGCACGAATCAATGATACCGGCGTCTATTCGGCGGCATTGCTTGACACTACGCCCAATACGGCAGCAAGCGAGCTTGACCATGTAACCGGCATAAGCGTAAAGACAACGGCCGCAGTATTCAATAGCGATTTGCAGGCGCTTATTGCCGCATTGGAAAGTGTGGTATATATCGGCAGTGTATCGCTTGAAGGAACATCACGTCTTATCCCTGAAAATAATACGGGGTACGTGTATTTTTCGGGAGCTACGGCCGGCACTTCCACTATTTCGGACTGGAGCGATGCGATTGATGAGCTTGAAAAGCATGATATTCAGATTATCGCAACAGCGGCAACCGACAGCGATATTCACAATCTTATCGCCGACCATTGCGTAAGCATGAGTACGGTAAGCAAAAAGAAAGAACGTACGTGTTGGATCGGTACGGAAAAGAACATCAGCCTTGATAAAGCGCTTGCAATGGCACGCGGCTTTAACAGTGAGCTTGTCTCTCTTGTTATGACCGGTGCAAACGCAAATAATCCGCTAACCGGAGCTGCCGAAGACATAAGCCCCGCACTGCTTGCTTGTAAATGCGCAGGGATTGAAAGTGCAATCGGAGTTTCAAATCCGCTTACCAATAAGGCGGTAAAAGTCAACTCGTTCGACAAAAAATATACCACAGGCGAGCTTAATAAAATGATTGCAGGCGGTATTACACCGTTCGGCGAGAATGATGACGGACAGCTTGTCTGTATTCGTTCCATGACCACCTATCAAGGCGATTCGCTTATCCTGAATGAACGCAGCATGATTCGTTCGGTGTTGTACATGGATAGGGATTTACGCAAAGCATTCAATTCGCGTATCGGTACGAATAGTGCGCCGAGTGAATCGACGATTATTCAGGTTTTGGCAAATAAATCAAAAGAATGGTATGCGGATGACCTTATCACGAAGAACGATAGCGGCGAGCTTTTTGAGAATGCAAAGGTGCGTTTTGACGGCGATAAGACTTACTTGACGTTTGAGCGGTATGTCCGTGCGCCGAATAACTTTACGTTCATTACTGCAACGAATAAAGTGTATCGTTCGACGATTGAAGTGTAACAGAGGGGGCAAAAAGATATGGCGAATTATAATTTGCAAGGCGACGGATTGGTACAGGGTAAAAACTGTATTGTCCGCGCCGGTAACAGTCCGGCTGATGCAAAACAAATAGGACTGGTACAGGATTTTGAAATGAGGGCACAGTTCCAAACACAAAAAGCGGAAGTTATCGGTGAGTTCTTGCCGGTTTCAATCGATATTACGAGTGTTTCGGTCAGCACGACTTTCTCCGGTTTTATTCCGGTTAAAGGTTATGATTTGGGCAGTAAGTACTGCGTAAAGGAAATGAATCCCGATATTGATACCGTCGTAGACGAATCAAGCGTCGTTAAGATTCCGTACCTTGAACTTTACGATAAGAAAAAAGGCGCTGTGGTTTCTTCTACAACGTGGGCGGTAATCAGCAGCTATTCGGAGCGCACCAGCGGCAAAGGATATACTACCGTTAATTGCAGCTTTGAATCGATCGGTATGTGGAACGGTTCGGATTATCCGAGTTCCGAGCTTTTTACAAAATAACGGCATGATAGCGCTATACGCTCCCTGTAAAAGGGGGCGTGCATTAAGGCTAAACAAAGAGAGGTTTTAATATGGAAATAACCGATGAAATTGAGAATGAAGAAGTCTTTGACGAAGCTAAACAGGAAGACATCTTTTATTCCTTGCTGAACGGAAAGACCGTAAAGGAAACGGTCGAAACATCGCGCGGAAAGTTTGTAGTGAAATTTCCGAAGCAGAAAGATTTGCTTGCGATTGACCGGCGTGTGGCGTACATGCGCGGAGGAATTCCTGCCATGAACTTTGATGAAGCTGCCAACTTTGCGCTTCAAAAAGTGGCGTACTTGGACGTCGTAATCGAAAGCGGAGAGGCTTGGTTTAACAATTTGAAGAAAAACAAAAACTTTACGTGGGGGGATATGCCGGATGTAAACTTTATTGACGAAGTTTACGTGAAGGCATGGTCTTTTCGTAATAAAGTGCAAACTCTCTTTACAGAAAATGCGGCAGACACCGATAGAGCAGTTTTTGAGCAAAAGGACGTTCCTGAAGCTGTGGGGGATGGTTTATTTTCGGACGTTGCCGGTTCCGCTCAACGAGATTGACGATGATTTTCTCGAACTGTTCTTTAACTTTGCAAATACGTATACGGAAAGCAGCATTCTGACCGGCTTTCTCAACAATAAGCAAGAAAAAGAAAAGGAAGTTTCGGAAGACGACTTGAAGGACTTGGGCTATACCGACGAGGATTTTCTTAATTCCGAATAATGTACAGTCTGTTTTCAGTCTCTCATCAGACCGAAAACAGACTTTTTTAATATATAAAAGAGGTTCAGCAATGGCTACAACAGGAATCAGATTTAATGTAGATGCTTCTCAAGCAATCGGTGAGTTCAAAACGCTTGATGATACAATCGGTGCATTGACAAAAGACCTTGCAGAAGCCCAGCAAATGGGAGACCAAAGTAGGGCTGCGCAGATTACGCATCAGATTGATACGGCACGGCTTTTGAAGCCTGACGGGTCAAAAACGCCGGGCGGCTTATTCAGCGGGAATACCGGAGCTGCTTCTTACGGCGGGATGAACGCAAACAAACTTGATATGCGACTTGAGCTTTTGACGAAGACAATCGATGAGCTGACACATCAACTTGAAGAAGCGACGGAAAAAGGACAGACAAGAGAAGCCTATAATATTTCGGCTACACTGAATAATGTAGAGCAGGAAAAACAGCGGCTTGAACATGAAAAAAAGTTGAATGAACAGAAAACCGATGAAAGCGGTGCAATGGACGCAATAAAAAGATACGGCCTTGCACGGTTTTTCACGCAAGGATTGGGATATGCGCAGCAAATAGCAGGTATAGGATTCAATCGCCGTACCGCAATGGCAAATGGCGATTATTTGGGCGCGGATGTTGGTGTGCTTGAAGGAGCTTCAAGCATTGCACAAGGGATAGGCAACTCAATGCTTGGTGCAGGTATGACGGTTGGTGCAACGCCGGTCGGTTGGGGCTTAATGGGGGTCGGCGGACTTCTTTCAATTCTCGGCACTATTGGCAATATCATCTCCGGAGATAAAAAAGCGGATATAGCCGAAGGTGCCGCATACGAAAGAAGTCTTGTACATACCGGTGCATTGAATAGGCGTTATGCGCAAGGCGGTACGTGGGAAGACAATGCCAATAGGACATCTGAATTACTTGAAAAAGGTGCAAAATATGCCGAAGGGACGGGAATGTCGGCGTATGGTATTGTCGATATTGCTACGCAGATGTCGCAGTATGGAGCCGGTTCAAGTGATCTTGCATTAAAGCAGGCAAGCGATGTAGCGGCAAGGGTGAATGCAACCGGTGTAGATGCCGCAACGGTTCAAAACTTTTTAGGAACGGCATATCGATACGGCGACAGGGGCGATGTCTTAGGGTATGCAAGCCAAGCACGGCAAGCTGCAGGAATGACAAAAGCGCAGGATAAAGAATTCTTGACGGCATTACAGAGCGTTATCGAGGAAGGTATTGCAGGCGGATATGTGAAAAGCGTTGAGGATGTGTCAAAAACGATGACAATGTTTGCCCGTCTTTCGGACAATAATCCACTGTGGCAAGGTGCTCAAGGAGCAAGCCGATTGCGGCAAATGGATTCGGCAATTTCCGGCGCTACGGGATTACAAAGTACAAGTGATATGATTGTAGCAACTGCGGCAAGCGGTATTCTTGACGGTAAAAATATTGCGCAACGCAACAAACTCATACACGGCGGAGCTACCGGTACATACGTTGACACCATGCTTTTAATGGAGCAAGGCAATAATCCTGAAATGTTCACCGAAATAGCAAAATCGGTACAAGACCTTGAGGGGAAAGGTAATATTGCAGGGCAAATTGAGCGGTTTAAAGATATTTTTAAACTCAATTATCACGGCAGCCGAGATGTGTACAATATGTTTCAAGAGTTCCAAGATGGCAAAATGACGGCAACAACTTTCCAAAAGAAAATTGAATCCATGAAAAAAGATGCTGCGTATCAATCCGATGATACGAAACGACAGAATGCTATAACAAATATAGAGGCCAGTGTCGCGCTCATGGCAAAATCAAAGTTTTGGGAAGCTACGGATTATCTTAGTAAGATGTCGGTAGACAAAGAGTACGATCTAATGAAAGCTGAAATGGGTACGGCTGATTTTAGCTTTTATGACAGGCTTGTTACAGGAAAGGGCGGAAATGAAGAGATAAACAAAGCGATGAGTAAAACTGTAATTGAATATGCTATGTATGGCTATAAAAAAGGCGGATTATTTGGATGGGGCGGACATGTAGCGGATGGGGAGGCAAGTGATGAAGAACTAAGAAGTGCAGCTAATGCCATGAATAATAATAAAGCGTTAAAACTTGCATACGAAAAGGGTGATAAAGAAACGTTTATAGCTTTATTGAGACAGCTACTTACGGAACTGTTCGGCACGCTTAACGTTACCGTGACAGAGTAATAGTCCAAATCATGGGAACCTCATTCTTTAAAAATATGATTTCTGCATGGTTGCTTTCTTTTCCGCTGCATCTGATTGTTCTTTTTTGTCTTTTTCTATGGCCTTTTTTTCAGAAGAAAGTAATGTTTCATATTTCTTTGAATCTGTATAAACAAGGCAAGTAAAATCATCTTGCCCTCCATATTCTTTTCCATCCCAATAACTATATAACTTTACAAGTTTACTTTCTGAAAATAATTCTATTTTTATATTCATATCTGTCATCCAATAAACAGAATTATTTGATTTCTCTATGGGTTTTCCATATTGTTCAGTGAGAACAGACTTCATTTTTTTGAAAGCGTTCTGATTTTTTTCACTATTTTCATACATTTCTTTGGGGTTTAATGCCCTTGAATGATTCACTATGGTAAAGACTTGATATAGCCCGTTGGAGCTATCAAATGCTGCATAATATTCTGAAATAGAATCTGCGCGTTTTTGTGGAACAAATTTTTTCATTGCCATACTGCCTGAATATTTAAACACAGTATAATAATCTGAATAATTTAGTTTTTCATTTAGAGTACGTATATCTGTCAAATCCTTTGAAAGTTGTGAATCTTTTTTGCAAATCAAATACAAATCATCCTTATTCATACCCCAGAATGTCCCAAAAGGCCCCGCTATTCTTTCTTGTAGACGGGACAGTTTTACTTGATCGATATGCACAAGGAATTGTTGGTAATACCTACTATTACTATAGTCAGCATAACTATATAAAACATTAAAGAATGAATTTGAGTTACTGTCATAACTTAAAATGAAGTTTTTACCGTTTTTAAAAAAAATACCGGTACAATATTCAGAACCACCGCCATGTCCAACTCCCGCTCCAAATAGTCCGACATAAGAATGGCTTTTTAAATACTTTTCATCTTTATAACCTATTGCATAATTATATGGTTGGTCTAATAACAAAAAAATAGCTGGGAGTGAATTTTCACTTGGGAAGTCTTCAAAACCTAAAATAGCATCATCTTCATTACACAATTTTTTTAATGGAAATTCAAATTCCTTTTCAACTTGATTATATTCTTCTGAAAACGAATTTAATTTTTTTATTTTTTCTTTACATTCTGCCAATGTAAAGTCTATAACTTGTAATCTTCTGATCAATCTTTTTTTATGTTTAAAAAAAGAACTATCTGAAGAAAGCCAAATATCGTTTGCAAATAATAGATATTCGTCAAATTCATTTTTATAAACACTATTTTTGGGAAGATAGATTATTGAATACAAATCTGTCTCAATTTTCTCTTTGGTTATGTATGTTCTTTCAAAAGATTCTAAATCCATGCCCCATCTTAACGAATCGCTACCCCACCTCGAAGAAACACAGCTTGTTATAAGTAAGCTAATCAACAACAATGAAATTTGTTTTTTCATAATAAAAATCCTCCAACTGTTTTATTTTATGCTTTCAGCAATCAAAGCAAATATTGTATTTTCTTGACTTACTGCAACAGCTAAAACAACAAAAAAAATATTAAAAATCTTTTTCATATAACTCCATAATAATAATTCAATATTATCATTTTCAAAAATAACTAGTTTATTGTGTAGTAGAACTATTTTGTAAAAATTTTATTTTTTCTTGTAACATTATGTTCTCTTGTTCTCTACATTGGTTCAGTAATTGATTTATAGTATTAACCACATGAACTTTTAGATTAACGATAGTCTGTACATAGTTATCAGCTTCGCTTTCTAATTCTAAGTTTTTTATTTGTCTTATAAGCTGTGAATACTCATTTTCAACTTTTTTATATTCAGATTTCATTTCATCTGCAAATAATGTTATATCTTTAATAACTCCATCAATCTGTTCAATCGTATCGTCCTTACAGTTTTCGTGTTCTTTAGAAAAAACTTCTGCCTTTGAAACAAGAAACTTAATTTCAGTCTGCATTTTATCTTTAAAGGTATTAAGAATGTTAATCAATGTTTGTTGCCTTTCTGCAAATTTCTGTTTTTTCTTATTTTCTCGTTCTATTGATTTTTGTAATTTTTCTTGCTGAATAATTTCATAGCTATCTATATATTCCCATTCGTTCTCCTCTTTCCATTTATTTGCTTTCCGTTGTGTCAATGCACTTCCTAATATCAAGATGAGTAACCCCAAAAAAACACAGCCGATCCCTTGATTATAAGATATTTTGTATTGAAAGATTATACCGCACAAAACTCCTATAGCAATCAATGATCCGCCAAAAAGGAAGCTTAAAATAAAGCCGGTACTTCGTTTATTATTATAATCAATATTAAATGCGCAATGAGCACAGACACTCCGACGTCCGTAGCGAACACTTGAAGAATTATAACTTCTTCCACGTGAGCTATAAGATGTCCTATAAGAAGTTCCTGTTGGCACATTTCTTCGATACTCGGCATGAGGCTTTCCGCATATATAACAATTTGCCATATATTATATTTCCTCACGAAACAGGGATAATATAAAAACACTAAAAACTTTTTTCATAATCATATCCTCACTATAAAACCGAAAAAAGTATGACCGGTCGGCGATGTGTTTGTTTAGGTTTTCCGTATGTACTACTGCTACATGATCGTCAGCTCCGTAGCAGTAATTACGGTATTTTGCAGAATCGAACATATCGATCGTAGTTGTATTAGCTTTGAATATATCTACTTCATTACCGATAAAATCGGAGATGCCGGTATTTTGTTCTCCGGCTGTAACGAAAGGTAAATCTCCTGCTATTCTGTCAAAACTTTTTAAACGCTTTCCGCGTGTAGATTCTCCGAATAAATACGAAAGGCTGAACCCTGCCCAATATCGTTTATCCGTTACGCCGCGTTCCGCAGTATTATTTTTCGGGGGGGGGGGGGGGGGGAAAAAAAAAAAAATTTTTTAAATTTGGGGGGGGGGGGGGGGTAAAAAGGGGGGAGATTTTTTTTTTTTTTTAAAAAGGAGAAAAT